>NZ_JBFTPZ010000038.1:0-74746 GCF_056398745.1 Paenibacillus sp. 01T424
GCGTAACAGAGACCATTGCAGCAGAATTGAGCGTAACAGAGACCATTGCAGCAGAATTGAACTCTCCAAAGGAGCGAATTCGCATTTTAGTTACAGAAATCCCCTCCACCCATTGGGGAATTGCCGGTGTTCCAGCAGCAGAAATTATCGCTCCGCCTAAACATACGTAGTGACTTCCACCTGCATAAATTCAGCCACTTTATTGGACGGTGAGATCGGTACCGCCAATGATGGTGGCTATTTGTTTTGATAACTGTTGCTTAGAAAAGGGGTTTACCTAACGATGAAACAAATCAGCAATTCTAAACAAATGAAACTATCTTTTTTTGGAAAAAACCTGCTTCTCTCCGGTTTGAACATCGTCTTGATTGCGCTTATCCTCATTACAGCCAGCTATTTTATCCAAGAACGAGTTTTAGTCAAAACCTTAAATCAACAGGCAGAAGGTTTTGCAGCGCTTGCTGCAAGTGAATTCGAATTAGCCGAAGTTAAAGAAGCTTTCCAAAATCATGACGTAAACAGTCCGCTCCACAAAAAACTTATTGGGAAAATAGCACATTTTCAAAATACGAACAACAGTGTATCCCAATCCTATTTATACTCTGTTGATATCGCACAAGGAAAAACGCCGATTCTGCTAGCCGTCCCGCAAGACTATATTGACTCCGGCTACACGCCGGGCACCGCTTATGAGCAATCCCCCGTCATGCTGAAGGTCATGAAAAAGTTGCTCGAAAGCAAAAAAGCAGCAACAACAGACATTTACACAAACCGTTATGGACAATGGATAACCGTCGTTCATCCCATCATGGATGAGCAGAACAATGTCATTGCGGCATTTGCGATTGATCTTCATGCGGATATCGTCTCCGAAGGAAAAAAAGAGCTGCTCCTATGGACGTTGTCCGTTCTGATAGCAGCGCTTCTCGTCATTTTGTTTATCCAAATTGTTGTGCTGCGCAAATTGCTTTCACCTATTAAAGAGTTGAACGGTGCTTTTCGTAAAGTTAGCGAGGGTCAGCTTGATGTGAGTCTGCCCACTAATCGTCTGGATGAATTAGGCTTATTGAATGCCCGTTTCAATGAAATGATATTAAGCTTACGAGACATGATTAATGGTGTACAGCAAAATGCCCATCAAGCAACGATTCAAGCGAATGAACTAGCAACGAATGCCGAGCAAAATTCGAAGTCGCTTAGTGAGGTTTCACACCGCATTCGCCAGGTTGCTGTTGGCGCAGAAACGCAGGAACAGGTAGCCTTCGAAAGCTCTCGTGCAATGGAGGAAATGGCAGTGGGCATACAGCGTGTAGCTGAATCCGCAGCTAGTATGGCGGTTGCCTCTGAGGATATGTCTGAGGAAGCCTCACAAGGCAATCTCTATATTACGAAAGTTATCCATCAGATGGATGGCATCCATCAATCCGTTCAACAATCGTCCGCTTCCATCAACTCGCTAAGCGATCGCTCTAACGAAATTGTGCAAATTGTCGAGGTCATTGCTGGAATTGCATCACAGACCAACTTATTGGCACTGAATGCCGCCATTGAAGCAGCCAGAGCCGGCGAACAGGGAAAAGGATTTGCAGTTGTCGCAAGCGAAGTTAGGAAGCTAGCTGATCAATCCCATCAGGCTGCCACTCAAATTGGCGTATTAATCCTTGAGATTCAACGAGAAATAACRCAGGCGGTACATGCCATGGATGAAGGAACGAAGGAAGTAACACAAGGCATGTTAATCGCGGAGGAGACGGGAGATAAATTTCAAACCATATATGCGGCCACGCACAATGTTGCTCAGCTGATTCAAGAGGTTTCAGCCATATCTGAGCAAATGTCAGCGGGCTCTGAGGAAGTCGCCTCCTCTGTTCAGGAGCTCTCAACTATAGCTGAAAGCTCTTCAAAGGCTGCTATTGACGTCGCTAATGCATCGGATGCACAGCTCGATTCTACGAAGGAAATTAGCGCTTCCGCTGTATCACTTAATGAAATGTCCAAGCAGCTGCAAACATTAATTAGCAAATTCAAACTATAAAATAAAAAAAATGCGTCGGCAGATATAAAGCATACACTCTGCCGGCGCATTCATTTCCTCCCACCTAAATAGGGAAAGCTTATTTTGTTCAGGGCGTATTAAAAAAATCATAGTTTTACCTTGTTTTTCACAACTGCACTCTTATGAATTTTCAGTTCATCACGGTATTCCACCGTCTCAATTTCGCAGTCTATACCTATAATTACATTCTCTCCTCTAACGATACTTGCCTTCGTATAATGAAGCTCGATGTTATCGCCCTCGATCAACCCCGCATTGAATATAACCCCGTCCATCGATTTCATCAGCCTCAGCAATGTTCCCACTTTGCTTCTTTTAATTTTGATTTTGCTGCCTCCGACCTCTTTGGCAAAGCTAGGTCCGAACATACTAATAGCCAGCTGATCTGAGCTTAATAATCCATCGATATTTACTGCGCCACTTATGTGCAGCTCTTCCGCTTCACAATCACCTGCTGCATCCAATTGACCCGTTAATTTAATTTTGTCTACTCTAACTCTTCCTTTTGACTTCATCTCACCTCGTCCTTGCAAGCTAAGCCCATTTAAGCTGCCATCAACGGCACATACGCCCGTTATCTTCATATCTTTCGCAATTAAATTTCCAGCGATCTTGACTTCTCCCGTCAGTCTGAGCTTCTCACAATCCACATCACCGTTAAATTTACATTCGCCTGTTATATTCACATTTTGATAAAACCCGCCCGCTGACGTTGTTTCACCTAATACTTTCAATGGATTCCGTATAGGCTCAGTCACTAACCTTCTCCTCCTTCATAATTGCAGCGCCGGGATGTACGGACAGCTTCGAGCGATATTCTACTCGTCCTATCGAGCAGCCCTGACCAATGATGACAACATTACCCCTAACGATATCTGCAGTTGTAAATTCAATATCAATATTGTCGCCTTCAATGACCCCAACACGCAGCTCAGGCTTTAGCTTCGGAATAATTCCACTGAATAATTTATTCCACATTCCCACGTCTGCCTGCCTGATGACCAGGTTTTCCACGCCAATCTCATTCGCTTTTCCTTGGCCTTGCAGTTGAAATTCCAGCTGGCCCGCACTGAACAAGCCGCCAACCGTGAAGCCGCCCTTACCTGTAAAATGCTCTAGCTCACAATCACCTTTTATGCTCATCATGCCATTTAATTCACAGCTTTCGCCGCTAACTCCGCCCGCGATAGTAAGCAAACCATCCGCCTTCATATTTCCAAATTTCATATTGCCTTTCACATCCATCGTACCATTAACTTCAAGCTCATCTGCCGTAAGATGTGCCTTCATTCGTATATGTCCATTTCCCTTAAACCTTCGCGCAACAATAGGTCCGCTTACTTTGCCAACACCATCTATAGATACGTTATCGTAGCTTCCACCTGCGGCACCGCTAACTCCGCTAATCTTTAAATCTGACAGCTGATATTCCGTCATCGCTCTTCCCTCCATTAAGAAAGCTTCCCTTTTAATTGTTCAATCAAATCACCTAAGCTTAGCTTGGCAACAAGTCGGACACCCTCGTCAAATACTAATTCAGTTGGCGAGTGCGCCATGATAAAGGAAGTCATCCCCATTTTTCGAATAAAAAATAGATCCCAGCTTTTCCCCTCGAACTTCCTGACCTTCTCGTTCAAGGTTTGAAACAACAGTTCTGCTTCCTCTAAGCTCAGCTCTCCAAGGCCAAGCAGGTAGTCAACTGCAAATAAATGCACAAGCTCGTCAAAAGAATATTGTCCACCAATTCCAGATAACGCTCCGAACCTGCTTAGGGTCGTAGACGAAACAATGTTACGTTCTCCAATTTCTGCAGCAGTCAATGTCATACCATTAATCGCGGACGTATCAGATAACTTACCTGCTAGGTCATCTAACGAAAGATCATCCTTCATATTAATGATGTTATGGATGCGCGCTAATATCGTCTGTTTTGGGAAAAAGGTTTCTTGTCCTGTAAACGTTGATTTTCGAATAAACCATTCCTCAGGAATAAGCTTCTTTCGTTTCCAACGATATAATTGCCCATACGAAATGCCGGTTAAATCCAGCAGCTCCTTTTTCGAAATTAAATCCTTATCCACTATAATCACCTCTCGAAATGATCGTAACATAACACTGTTACGTTGTAAATGAGAATATCGCAATAAAGAAAGGTTTGGCTGGCTTGCTATTCTTCATTTACATAAAAGAAAAAGGCAGCTCCCGATTCCATTACGAATCAGAAGCTGCCTTTTGATGAAAAAATTTTAGGAATTTATGCCATGTTCATTTCGGATGTTATACATGCCTTGAATTAGCAGCTCCGCAGGATCCCGGTTCAACTGCAAATGTGTCAACAATAGATGTAACGGAATAGCGCAAACGTTGTTTCCGTCTTTAATCGTTGGAAATCCAGCTTCAAAGACTGGACCGTGTTCTTCGTTCCAAGCCAGACCCGCATGTACCTGTTCCGGAGCAAACTCTTCCGTCACAGCTGTTATACATTGTGGAACGAGTATTTTGTCGATTACCGCTTTAGCCTCCTCTTCACTTGCAGCTGCTTGTGAGAGAGGTTTCCCACCCTCGATCTCCATAAGATCGACGAAGAAAGAAGCCATCCACACCGCAGGATCATTGCCCGATTGGAATCTGTTGACCAACTCATGCAAGAAAAATCCGCAGGAATATACGCTGTCCGACTCATCCTTCACATGAAATACAAAAACTGGGCCATAAGCTTCGTGGTTCAATACTTGTCCTTCAACATCGTTAAATTGCATTTTTAAAGCTACGATGCCATTATGGTGAACAGCCTTAATAAGCTCCGCCCATTTCTCCTCGGTCATCGCCGAATCCTTACTGCTTACTTCCTCATTTGTTGTCTCATTGTTTATTGTCATAGTTCTACTCGTCTCCTATAACAGCATCATCTTGTAAATCTCGTTTTTTTCACTAGCCTATCCATCAGCAAGCTTTCTGCTCATTAATTATAGATTACCACAATTACTTACTTTGTTTATATGCAAGTATTTTCCAGACTCATAATCTACTGCGAAGAAACTCAGCCACATTATGGTTTCCTTGCTTGACTGCAAGAGACCAGGCAGTATTCCCTTCTCGATCTTCAGTGTTTAAATTTGCTCCATGCTCAAGCAATATGCGAATGATTTCAATATTATCATCATGAAAAGCTGCAGTATGCAAGCAAGTATGACCATTGCTGTCCAGAAGATTAGTATCGGCATGATGTTTCATAAACAAATTAATGAGATCTATATTTCTTTCGCCTGCTATTGCAGCATGCAAGGCTGTATTGGAGGGAATGAAAGAAATCTTGGAATGAGAAACTGCATTAATGTCAGCACCATAGTCAAGCAATACCTGTGCCGCTTCTTTATTGCCAAAATGTGCTGCGAAACCGAGTGGTGTAAGACCATCCTTATTTTCGGCATTTGCTAGGCTCGGGTCCGATTCTAATAAGCTATTTAGCTGAGTTCCTGACTGAATCGYTTGAAATAAATCTTCGATCAACGGACCATTCATTTTTTTTCCCACTCCATTTCAACTGGTTTCATTCTACAACATTACCAAACTTTAATAGACGATTTCAATTATAATAAAATACGTTTATAAACTATTTTTTACTGCTTCTATTTCTAACAATTGTGATAGATTAAAATAGATAGGTATTTTTGCTTGCATGAGGTAAATGCAGGGATTAGAGAGGCGTGTGAAGTATGGAATTATACATATCAAATGAATGGACTAACGATGATAAATCGTATGTTAGCAGCAATATGTTTGCTTTTAATTTAAAGCATTTTCCTGATGACCTTAAAGGTCGCTATCAGGAGGTGAATTTATTTCTCAAAAACGCTGATGGGCAAATTTTCGGCGGGCTTCTTAGCGAAATATGCTGGAACTGGATGCAGATTGAGTACTTATTTGTTGCGGACGAAATTCGTAAATCCGGGTATGGCAAGCAGCTTTTAGACGAGGCCGAAAAAATAGCTAAAGCGAAAAACTGTGATTTCATAAAGCTGGATACCTTAAGCTTTCAGGCGCTCGATTTTTACAAGAAGCAAGGTTTCGAGGTGTTTGGTTCGATACCGAATGCTGGCGGTTATACGCACTTTTATTTAAAAAAAGACCTTTAACCGCTTTGCTTTTCTAATTAGAGCGCCAGATTAAAAAACCTCCATCGAAAGATGGAGGGAACCTTGTCGAAACTGATTATAAGAAAAATAATAGGACGATGCTCCTCCCTCATCTTTCCTTCTTACCTAATAAATGAAGAATTGAAACATTCATGTCCTCTAGTGAGCAAGCTGCTTCCATATTTTATTGAGCCACTCCGCGAATAACGCTTTCTCTTCGAATTGCGGATAATGAGCGGATTGTTCAAACAGAACAAAATCTTTCACAGGAGCATGCAGCACGTCAAAATATTGTTTTGCAGCATTCACCGATGTCATATAATCATATTTCCCCATCACAAAATAACAAGGAATATCCAGTGTCTTCACTACATCAATAATATTATTGCTCGCTTCCTCAGCCAGCAGCATCTTTTGCGTTACAGAAATTCCTCTTAAATAGCGAACAACATCAAGCAAATTATACTCAGGCTGAAATAGAAATCCTTTGTAATAATCCATGTTGTCATCAATTAACCTTGCTGCACCGCCATATTTTCGAATGATCGATCTAGGCGTCGTTTCCTCCCCTTTTTCGATTGGTTCTCGAAGTGACTCTAATCTTTCCACTTCCTTGGTATTGTCAGCCAGCTTCGCCTGTTCTATAACGTATTGCAAACTATCCAATTCGCTCGTTACCGTATCAGCCACTTGCCCAATTCCGATATAAGCCGCAAACTTGTCAGGTGCTTTAGACACAGCTTTCATCCCAATGTATGTGCCAAAAGAATGACCGATGAGCAGCACTTTCTGTTGTCCAAATTTCGCGGTTACATAATCGGTCAACGCAAGCAGATCTTCAACAAGCACGTCAGTCGTTAGATTAGAATAGTCTTCATTAAAATGATAAGATTTCCCGCTCCCGCGCTGGTCATAATGTACAATTGTATAGTTTTTCTCAAGCAGATCTTGATATTTCCTTACATACGGAATTTCAGAACACCCCGGGCCGCCATGCACAAAAATGACAATCGGATTGCGTTTGTCTACTCCCCTAATCATCACTTCATGTCCAGTACCATTGATTTCAACTTGCTCTAACGTACTTATGCTGTTGTCACCTTTAATGCGAGGTGTCCACGTTGGGAATATCAATCCGACCAGAACAATCAGAACAATGATCATAATAGTGACCTTCCCTATTTTTATTATTTGCCTATTCAAGAGCTGGCTCCTTCAAAACGTTATTATCCTTTCATTATAAATGATTTCATTTTGACTTCATAATTAACGATTTCCTCGCTAAACTTTGCTGCTGTATGGAGATATGAAAAAAACGACATCGCTGTCGTTTCTCATGGCTATGATGATATAGATGTATCAAATTGAAAAAACTGATCACTATTATGATGCAGCTTCATCTGATGCAGAGAGCCTTTTTCCATAAACCCGATATAGAATGAGACCAAACAGCATGCCGACAAAAGATATGGCGGAAATAGACAAGTACAATGTTTTGCCTCCAAAGCTACCATACACGGCTCCACCTACATAGGAGGCTAAAATGCCTGAAACACCAAAAAACAGCAGCGCAAGCACCGTTTGACCTGTCGCGCGCCATTCGGTTGGTACTATTCGATAAAGATACTGAATAGCTGCTGAATAGAACACAGGGAAAGTCAACAGCTGTAAAATTTGCAAATACGCGAGTATGTGCGGATCGGTAATCCAAGCTGAGAGGAAAAACCGAAGGAAATAGAACACGGCTGAAAACGAAATAATAAGCAGCTCTTTACCTTTGCGCATCCACCAAAAGCTCAGAGCGAACACTACAATTTCACTGCCTGCTGCCAAGAAGAATGCTTGACCAACCAATTCGGTACTCCCGCCAAGCTCACGAATGTATACGCCAAGAAAGGTATCATTCATTCGTGCAGGGACGGAACAGATAAACACCAAGAGCAGAAACATTAGTGTCTCTTTGTTGCTAATAAAATGTTTGAGACTTTTTAAGGTAACCGGCTTGCCTGTCACAGGCGCATCGGGCATGATCCAACCTATAATAAAACTGATTAACCCGATTCCTCCAAAAAGCAGCGCCAAGCTATGTTCACCGAAATAAGAGATAACATAACCTGTAAGCAGCGCTGCTAAGGCATAACCCAAAGCGCCATAAGTACGAATAGATCCGTAGCTGGTTCCTGAAGATTCGGCAATTGTAAAATTCAAGCTTTCCGTTAATGGATCGATGGACATGAGAAAGAAGTACAGCAGCATCGCGTACAGAATGAGCTGCGGATAACTGCTGGAATCATAAAGCAAATAACCAATTATGGTTGAGAAAAATAACAGTACCAACAATACTTTACGAATGGATTTGGTTCTATCGCTTATCATCCCCCATAAAGGTTGAGCGATGAGCGTAACAAATCCGCCTGTTCCTATAATGAAGCCAATTTGCGATGGACTTAGTCCTTGTACATCTAAATAAACCGGAAGGAATGAAATAAACATAGCCAGTAGTGCAAAATACAAAAAATTAAAGCCTCGTAATAAGTTTGATGCCTTCATAAAAGTTTAGTTCCTCCACTTGTTTCTTAAATATAGCTATCTCAATCTTTTATTCTACCATGAAATGAACTTTTATATGTGGCTCAAAATCAAAAAACGGCATCTCTGCCGTTTTTGTTTACCTACTTATACAGTTGAATTCATTTTCACCGCGACTTATATCATTGATCATGCAAGCTCTAGATTAAACGGTTCCCCAGCTACAAGCATCTCACGCAAAAACTTACCGGTAAGTGATCCTTGTGTCTTTGCTACCTCCTCAGGCGTACCGCATGCAACGACCATCCCACCGTTATTTCCACCTTCTGGTCCCATATCTATGATGTAGTCCGCTACTTTAATCATATCCAAATGATGTTCAATAACGACGACAGAATGGCCAGCGTCTACGAGCTGATGAAGGCAATCGATCAGCTTCTGAATATCCTGCAGATGCAAGCCCGTTGTCGGCTCGTCGAGAATATAAAGATTGTGGGACCCCCTAGATAATTTACTGAGCTCCGTGGCGAGCTTAATCCGCTGAGCTTCTCCACCAGACAGCATCGTTGACGATTGCCCGAGTCGTAAATATCCTAGACCCAACTCATTCAAAACATTCAATTTATGCAAAATATAAGGTTGGTCAGAGAAAAACAAAGCCGCTTCCTCTATGCTCATCTCCAAAACCTGAGCAATGTTCTTCTCACGAATACGAACATCAAGAACTTCCTCGTTGAACCTAGCTCCTTGGCATACTGGACAAACGGATTCTACATCCGGCATAAACTGAAGCTGTGTCGTTACCATTCCTTCACCTTGGCAATTTTCGCATCTCCCCCCATTTTTCTGATTGAAGCTGAAATCGTTTTTGGTCAATGTATGTCCGCTTGCGCTAGCCGCCTTCGCATATAAATCACGAATTTTATCAAAGAAACCTACGTAAGTTGCCGGATTGGATCTTGTGCTTCTTCCGATCGGAGATTGATCAATGTTGATTGTGCCAGTTAAATGCTCATGCCCCGACAATGAATCATGCTCTCCAGGAACAATTCGCGCATCACGGATGACGGCATGAAGCTGCTTGCCGATCACTTCGTGGATGAGTGTGCTTTTGCCAGAACCAGAGACGCCTGTTATACAAACCATAACGCCAAGCGGAATGTCGACATTAACATTGCGCAAATTGTTCGCCCTCGCTCCTCGCAGCGATAAGGTCATCCCAGTTGGCTGTCTGCGTGTTGCCTGCACCTCAATACTCCGTTTGCGCGCCAAAAAAGAACCTGTGATGGAGTCTGGGTTGTCTCGAAGCTGTTCAGCCGTGCCCTCTGCCACTACATTTCCTCCATGCAAGCCTGGACCTGGACCGATTTCGATAATGTGATCGGCACTGCAGATCGTATCCATATCATGCTCCACAACAATAATTGTATTGCCGATATCACGAAGCTTTCTCAACGTGTCGATAATACGAATGGAGTCTCTCGCGTGCAAGCCGATACTCGGCTCGTCCAGCACGTAAAGCATCCCCATTAGTCCCGAACTAATTTGCGTAGAGAGACGAATTCGCTGTGCCTCACCGCCAGAAATTGTATCGGAGCGGCGTCCAAGACTTAAATAATCAAGCCCAATATCAAGCAGCAGGTTTAATCGCGATTGGATTTCGGAAGCAACCTGCTGACCCACATTAGCTTGCTGCTCCGCATACTTTACGGATGACAGAAATGCATTTAATTCAACAAGCGAATAGTTGCTTAGCTCATGAATGTCTGCGCCTCCTACCTTCACACGGAATCGCTGCGGCCGCAGCTTCTTCCCTTCACAATCGGGACAAGTATGCTCGACCATCACACGCTTATAAAACTCATCCTCACCTGTGGATTGTGTTTTACGTTTTAAGTATAGCTTGTACCACCAATTGATAATATGAACTAAACCAGCAAAGCTCATTAGCTTGCCAGCATGACGGAATTGCGACTTTGAGGCTTCCTCCCCAGGGAGGAAAGGGAATTTCTCACCTTTTGTACCGTACATCAGGATGTTCTTGATCTCCTCCGGCAAATCCATGTAAGGTGTATCCAAGCTGAACCCGTAATGGCTCGCAAGACTCCGTACGCTTGACCAATGCCAAGTGCCGGTGCTTGGACCAAGAAGCTTCGCATCAATTGCTCCTTTGTTAATGCTTTTGTCCGCGCTTTTAATCAGGAACCTAGCTTCGGCTCGCATAAACGTTCCAATACCGCCGCAAGTGCTGCAAGCACTGCTTGGATCGTTAAAAGAAAAGTAATTCGCGCGCAACTCTCCCATAGTAAGCTGATGCTCTGGACATGCAAAGCCCTGGTAGAACCGATCACGGTCGAGCTTCGTTTCCTCTGGAGTATTTGCGATATCGAATCGGATAAAACCTTCCCCGACCAGCTTTAAGCTGTTCTCAATTGTCTTCACAAGCGCCTTAAACGAATCCGGCTGGACAATAATCTTGTCGACAACAACTTCTATTCGGTAATCTGCCTCTTCATCCAGCTCGATCGTATCACTGAGACTATGCTTATTCCCGTCTATACGAATCATTCGAAACCCTTTGGAACGAATTTCATCGAAGGTTGTTTCATATTTTTCACCATAAATTTTATAAACCGGAGCAAGCACCTCAAGTTCTGTCCCGATTGGCAGCTGACGGATATGATCGATCATTTGTCCTGCTGATCTAATCGGTACGGGATGCTCACAGAATGGGCAGCAGGCTTCTCCAACCGATGCGAAGAGCAGCCTCATAAAATCATAAATATCCGTCATCGTACCAACGGTTGAACGCGGATTAACAATTCCTTTTTTTTGCTCGATAGCAATGACAGGGGACAGTCCAAACACAAAATCAACATCCGCTTTCTTAAGCTGGTTCATCCGACTCTTAGCAAACGTTGAAAGCGATTCCAAAAATCTACGTTGGCCTTCTCCATAAATCACATCAAACGCCAGCGACGACTTCCCCGATCCGCTGACACCCGTGATGACCGTCAGCTTGTCCCGCGGAATGTTCACGTCTATATTTTTTAAGTTGTTTTGTCTTGCACCCTTAACTTCAATAAACTGTCTCATAAGTTAATCACATCCCCCAGATTGGCTCATCGAATTCCTCATACAAATAAGCGGGCTCGAGCAGCATGATTCGGCTTTTCGGCGTCGCTTTTCTCTCCGATTCCAGCTTCATTAGAAGCCCTTTCTCAGCCAGCCAATCGCAAGCTGTTGCTATGGAGCCTGCATCAATATCAATAACCGTGCTGAACTTCATGACGATATCCGTCACGGTGCGAACGTCGCCTTCCTCTTTCAAGTATGCGAGCACTGRCTGAAACAAAAACTCCGCTCTTTCATCTAAATAATGGTTCACAAGCTCTATAGCTGCACGAACCTTCGGTTCGGTAACCTGTTCGCATACTAGCTCCGTGTAGACCTTGGTAAAAAAATCCGGATGATGTACCAATGCCTGCTGAACCGCCTCCCGCATCGGAACTTCCGCATGAAGCAGCACTTCGATTTGCGCCAGTACATCAATCATTTTGATCAACCAGAAAGCGCTGTAAGCTGCATCTTGCTTCACATACAGCCATTTCTCCGATTTGGAAAGCAGACTGAGCACATGACAGCCAAGACGTTGCAGTTGAAGCTGCCTGTCGCGATCGCCAACATAACGAATTTGTTCAAAATATTGCGTTATAGACTCATCCTTTGTGAACAGCAGTGTACTCCGTACAAGCATTGACTGCTGAAATGAGCCGCTGACGGAACGTTCCATCCACCTTTTAAACTCATTGCGCGTCTGAATGCTGGTGTTGATCGGAACATCATTTTCTACAAAACAAACATAACTGTTCTTTAGCTTCTGGTCGTGAACGATCAGCTTGAGGTCAATGTCTGATTTCTCCCATACTTGATCATAGGACAGGCTGCCGAAGAGTACTGCTGCAATGATCTGCTCATCCTGCTTAATTTTTTCGACAAATTGACTCAGTGACTCTATAAGCAGCTTCCTTTTGTCCTCACCGACTTTTTGCAATTCCATGAGCCTCCCCTTTCCGAACTTTAGACTATCTTCTATTAATATATACCAGAAATAGGATTAATCTATCAATTATAATATGTTTGTTCCATTTATTTGTTGGTCAATCTCTGAACATAATTTCGAGAATGTTTATGTGGATTTTATATTTTATTAATAACTGGTTTCTTGGGCGTTTAACTCTATCCTCTATTATAGAAACAGGCAATAACAAACGAAACGATCTGAGGAGGATTTACAAATGAGAAACTATAAGAAAAAAGCAGCAGCCCTTTTGGTTGCAGCTGCACTTGGAGCATCGACCATTCCGTATGCTGTTATGAACGTATCCGCAGCACCAGCAGTCATTACAAAAGTTTCTGCATCCTCACCATTATCCAATAAAGATATAGAAGCAGCTGTTAATGAGCTCGTAAAGCTTGGTGTTATGCAAGGTTATCCCGACCAATCCACGGGTACCCTAAACCCCATTAATCGTGCCGAACTTGCCAAAATGATCGTAAAAACTTTCCTTCTCGAAGACACTGCTCCAAATACAGTAACCTTAACGGATGTGAGTCCGAATGCTTGGTATGAAGATTATGCTGCAACGGTTGTAGCGCTTGGCATCATGCAAGCTGAGAACGGTCAATTTGGGCCTCGAGCTGTGGTCTCAGATGAAGAGCTGATTCAAGCCGTATCCAAAGCATTAAAGCGTGATCTCAAGTCCGTGAATGCATGGGCCAGTCCGTTCAGCTCTACGAATAATAACTTAACCCGCGGCGAAGCTGCTTATTTGTTGCAAACCGCTCACAAGGCTATTCCATCGGACCAAGCTAAAATCACAAACGTCCAAACGCTAAATGCCATTACCCTCATCGTGACTTTCGATAAACCGCTTACGACAACGGATGAAGAATTCACGAAGGCAAAAACAGATTTTGCATTTAACGATGGTCTTACTTTAACCAATATGCCGCGTCTAAAAACCGGTTCCATCGCAACCTATATCGTTCCTACTTCCGTTCAGCAAGCAGGCACAACCTATAATCTCACTTATAAAGGACAACATGCCGCTTCTTTTACTGGAAATGCAACGAAAGTAAATATGACAACAGCAAGCCAAGTAACAAATGATACGTTTGAGGTAGAAGCGCTGCAAGCAAACGGAGTAACTGACTATGGCTATATCATCTCAGCCTATAGCGGCGGTCGAGGTGCGAATGCATTCATCCTCGATGAGAACAACCAAGCAGGCGGCAAGACATTCCAAATCATTTCTTCAATGCAAGCTCGCCAAGTGACGATTACACCTGAAGGCGGTCAACCGATCATTGCGAAATATGTACCTTTCACACAATCAACAGATGGCAAGCAGGAGCCTAAATTCCGCCTTCCCGAAGGGCAAACATTGAAGCCGGGCGTGACTTATATGGTAACGTCAGATTGGGCTGCTATCGCGAACGCTTCCTTTGTAGCAAAAGAAATACCAACCTTGCAGTTAACTGGTGCTGAAGCTGCTAGTGAAACTTCGATTCTCTTGACTCTAGCACAAGACCCTGGAGATGAACTATTCTCTGGCCGCAGTGTTGAGTTAACGGCGCCAACTGGCGAGAAGATCGTTGCTTCCTATAAATATTCCAGCCGTAAAGGCGCAGTTGGCGTATTTGATTTGGCGAAAGACACGAAATTAACGCCAGGAACAACGTACACAGTAAAACCGATAGGCTCGTGGGCAACCGCCCAAGATGTTACAATGTCCTTAAAATAAATTAATTTCTGAGAAAGGATGGGTGTGTGATGTTGCGGTTAATTATAATCATGCTAGCTCTTATCATTTCGGGCTGTCAGGAAAATAATGATCAGGAATTAACAAATGATGAGCAGCATGCAGCCCAATCGGTGAACAACGAAATGGACAAGTTGAATAAAGCTTTGTTAGCAGCAGCAAAACAAGGAGATCGAGCGTCAATAACTAAGCTACTAGCCGAAGGTGCCGACATCAATGCGACCGACGATCAAGGCAGAACCTCTGCAATGATTGCAGTGCATACGAACCAGCTCGATGTGTTTAACCTCTTTATAGAAAAAGGAGCAAATATCAATATTCAAGACAGTCGCTATGACAACCCGCTCCTTTATTCAGGCGCAGAGGGGCTGATGGACTTCGTTCAAGCATCGATAGCTGCCGGCGCAGATACAACCATCACCAATCGCTTTGGCGGTACCGCACTCATTCCAGCTGCAGATCGTGGACATGTTGAGATTGTAAGGGAGCTGCTAACCACATCCGACGTCAATATCGATCATGTGAATCAGCTTGGATGGACCGCACTTCTTGAGGCTATTATTCTCGGGGATGGCGGAGCAGATCATCAGGCGATCGTGCGATTATTAATCGATCACGGCGCTAATGTAAATCTTGCGGATTCAGAAGGCGTAACCCCGCTGAAGCATGCCCAGAACCGGGGTTTTAAAGAAATGATTGAAGCCTTGCAGCAAGCTGGTGCACAGAAATAGCGGAACGATAATTTATACAAGAACAACCTACGTGGAGTGGGTTGTTCTTTTGTATATTTATTTCAACGCTTTAATACTAAGTGAAGTATCGGAAATGGTCGTCCTGAACTGTCTAGTTCAGAGCGTCCTTGCTGTACAAAACCATATCGTTTGTAGAAGGTGAATGCTCCTTCGTTTTGCTCATTGACATCGACTTGGAGACTGCTGCCTTTTAATGCTTCGGCATGTTTTATTAATCGACTGCCTATACCCCTTCCGTGGTTATCGGGGTGTACGAAAAGCATCTCGATCTTTGTTCCATCAAGCCCAATGAACCCTGTCGGTACTTTGTTTTCATTTACCTCTACCCAAATCTCAACTTCCTTTAACGCACCATTTTGAAGCATCTGATGATAGAATGCAATATCCTTATCTGTCAAAAATGTGTGCGTATGTCGCACAGCCTGATACCAAATATCCACTAATTTATCGTGATCGTTTTCTTGATAGGGAACAATTTTGTTTATCATAACTCATCCTCCGTATTCATTCACTCATTTGTCAGAGAGTTGTTTTAACCAGGAATAACTAATACTAACCTGCGAGAATCCAAGTGATTTATATAAACCTGCATCCGATGCGACATATACATTTTCAGCACCTAAAAGCCTGCATCTCCGCATTCCTTCCGTAAGTGCAATGCTTGCTAGTCCCATACGCCGGTAATCCGGATCTACACAAACAGGTTCAATATAGGCTGCTCGACTAAGATGATCATACCAGAACCCTGCATACGCAACAAAATTCCCTTCTTCATTTTCAATTACGATATTTATAGAAGGATCATATCCAGGTGCACTCTGCATATAGCCTGAATTCCATAAATCTTTGGGGTCCGGTTCGCCAGCATGATCAAAGCCCCGCCATAAAACGCGCAGCCTGCGTCCATCATCTTCTTTTTTCCGAATATTTCTTACTTGAAGTCCTTCAGGCAGCTTCAGATCAGGGAGCTCATCTACGATTGACCTGCCGGAGTAAACCTCATAGAGAGCAGCATCCCGTATATATCCTCTTTCTTCTAATAAAGCTTTCAATGCTTCATTGCTCTCATCCACATGAAACTCTATACTTTTCCGGCCATCTTCTTTTATTTCATATAAATTCGCTTCCGCGTATTCAATCATTTCCGAATACAGGAATGTATAATTCGGGTCTACATCCAAATATACCTCGCCTAGTTCGCTCTCGAAATGAGCAACTGCTACTATTTCTCCATCTTCTTCCCACAGTCCGATTTGTTCGAACACTCCAGCTTGTTTCAGTGGTACGATATTGGGATGAAAAACGATATATTCCCACCGGGCTGGCATAAATACATGACCAACAGACCATTTTCCAAATATATTTATCAGAAAATCTCTAACCCTGATAAAATCATCTTCTTTATAATGCCCGCACTCTATTCTCATTTGCTTACATTCCTCTCAAACTGCTATTCGGTTGCGCCTTTGACGATCTACAACTATTTAAGCATAGTTACTGCAAATCAGAGATACTAGGGATAAAATAGATATAAACAAATAATCCTGCGCTTTAGATAGCAAATCCCTTTCAATCCTTCATTTTATACAAGTTTACATAACCCTCGTTTTTGCTTTTAAACAGCAAGCAAAATATTTTTAAATTGTTTATGAAATGGTGTCGATATTCCCATCAGCGGTTCGTCGTCTTAATAAAGACATAAGGCTATTTATTCTAAGGAGGCAATCAAATGTATACCGCAACTTCTAAAGACGGAACCAAAATCGCATATGACAAAATGGGTAAAGGGCAAGCACTCCTATTAGTAGCGGGTGCTTTCAGTTACCGAAAATTCCCCGCACAAGTACAGCTAGCACAATTATTGAGCGAGCACTTTACGGTTTACAACTACGACCGCCGCGGCCGCGGCGATAGCGGCGATACACAGCCATATGACACAACCCATGAAATCGATGACCTTAAGGCGATGATTGAAGAGGCTGGCGGCTCAGCATATGTTTGGGGACTGTCATCTGGAGCAGTTCTCGCCCTACAGGCCGCTTCGAATGGAGCTAATATCACAAAACTGGTTTTACATGAGCCGCCATTTGTTGTCGATGCAGCAGATCGCAAAGCGCCGAAAGACTTTGCAGAACAGGTCATGAAGCTGATTGCACAAAATCGCCGTGCAGATGCCATCAAATATTTTATGACTAAAGGCATGGGAGCCCCCTCCTTTATAGTTGCCATGATGCGCATGATGCCAAGCGTTTGGTCTAACCTTATGGCTGTCGCTCATACACTCCCCTACGATGCAGCATTATTGGATGGCTTTATGGATGGAAAACCACTTCCTGCCAAGCTTTGGAGTACGGTTACAATGCCAACGCTGGTGATTGAAGGAACCGAAAGTCCAGCTTCACTGCGGCGGGGTGCCCAGGCCATTGCTAAGGTGCTCCCACATGCCCAGCTCGTTAGTAAAAAAGGGCTTGGACATACCAAGAAGCTCGACGCCAAACGAATCTCTGTGGAGCTTATCGCTTTTTTTAAGAACAATCACTAAATAAAAATAATAACGAATAGATGTAGATGAGATGTCGATCTATCGATGATTAATTCGTCGAATAAGTAGAAGCTGAATTATCGGACTTACTTCAATCGGTATAAGCTTTACTAAAAAATAGGAGGAATACACCTATGAGATTTATGATGATTGTAAAGGCTACAACAGATTCAGAGGCTGGAGTTATGCCAAGCTTGGAGCTCATTAATGCTATGCAGAAGTATAACGAGGAGTTGGTAAAAGCCGGTGTCTTGCTTGCTGCTGATGGACTGCTGCCAAGCTCCAGCGGCATTCGGATTTCTTATCCGGAACCAGGTGGCAAGCCGAAGGTGATAGACGGGCCGTTTACGGAAGCCAAAGAATTAATTGCCGGTTACACGTTGATTGAAGTCAAATCCAGAGAAGAAGCCGTTGAATGGGCCCTTCGTTTTCCGGATCCCCATGGATTTGGCCAAGGCGTAATTGAGCTCCGACAAGTATTCGAGGCAGAAGACTTAATGAACAATCCCGAAACCCTTGCAAAGGAAATGGAGCTTCGTAAACAAGTTGTCGACCAAAAGAATACGTGAATTCATCCTCTCTTCACCACGCTATTAATTTGTTAAAAACGCTAAGTTTTGAGAAAGGAGATCCTTGTCGATCTCCTTTTTCATTTTCCAACTAACAATAGCCTGGCTTCCCTTTGTGGGCATAACAATTCTTCTCTTTTTTCGTTCAAGGGTCTACAGGACATACTAATTTCATATAGATAGACAAGCTAGATGCCTGTACTAGTTGGGCGAATCATATTAGAAAGGATGCGATTGTCGTTATATGGAGCATCTGTTGCCTTTAAAAGTAGAGTTTCTTCTCATGTTTGGGGTAGCACTATTTTGGACGATCGTCTATATTCTCGTTATTTACAAAGGGTTTAAGGATCAAGCCTGTGGAATGCCGCTCGCCTGCATATGTGCAAATATTACTTGGGAATTTCTATTTACCTTTATTATGCCGTTTCACCCGCTTCAGCAAATCGGGACCTTAGTGTGGTTCTTGCTTGACTGCATTATTCTGCTTCAATTCCTCTACTATTCCAAAGGCACCTATCCTAAACGCGTTATTCACGCTTCTGTTTTCGCGCTGCTTGTAATCGCATTTCTGCTGCATTATGGTATGGCGGTTGAATTCCATGATAAGATGGGCATTTATTCGGCCTTTGGCATCAATCTGCTCATGTCGATTCTCTTCATCCGAATGCTGATGATCAAAGACTTGAAGGGACAATCCCTGTCTATCGCTTATTTCAAAATGATAGGCACTTTATTCGCCTCCATCCTCTGCTTCTCGCTCTTTCCGCAATCTCTACTATTGTTTATCATGTATGTTTTGATCCTTGTACTGGACATTGTTTATATCCTACTTGTTTATAGGCTTTCAATTAAAACCGTTCACAAACATACGATCAATAAAACACCGCATATCAATGCCTAATGCCTGCTAGCGGATTTCTGCGGAATAACCTTGCTCGGCAAATAATTGCTCGGCTGCATCAAGAATGATCGCTTTGCTTCGTGCAGTATCATAAGTCCTTTTCTTCTAAACAGCCATCTTTATAAACTCCCTCCAATATGCAAACTAACTAAGAGTTGCGTTTTAGTTGCTGGGTGAATACCCTATTGCAATGAACTCAAATGGAGGATACCATGATGATTCCGTTTTATCCCTATTATGGCTACGAAACAAAGTGCAAACAGGAGCCCCTAACCTTTCCGCCCCAGCATCAAGACAGGCAGCCTGGCCTTGAGTACAAAATGAACCCATTACCGATTTCCGACAATCCCGCATATAAAGGAAGTGGAAAGCTGTCCGGCAAAGTAGCTATCATTACTGGAGGAGACAGCGGAATTGGCCGAGCTGTTGCCATTGGCTTCGCCAAAGAGGGTGCTGATGTCGTTATCGTTTATTTGTACGAACGTCAAGACGCGCTTGCAACTCAGCAAATGGTAGCGCAATACGGTGGTCGCTGCCTGCTAATTGAAGGTGATCTCCGCAGGCCAGAGCTCTCCACAGAAATCATCAGAATAACACTCGAGCATTATGGAAAAATCAATTGCTTGGTGCTTAACCAAGGAGTCCAGTTTCCTCAGACGAGTATTTTGGACATATCGAATGAGCAGCTGGAAGATACTTATCGGACCAATATTTTTCCTCATTTCTATTTGACGAAAGCCGCGCTTCCATATCTTCAACCAGGCAGCACCATCATCAGCACAGCCTCCGTAACTGCTTATGCAGGTGCCCCGCTTCTGGTCGATTATTCTTCAACAAAAGGGGCAGTCGTATCTTTTACCCGTTCGTTATCGCTGCAGCTCGTTAATTGCGGGATACGTGTTAATGCTGTTGCACCGGGTCCGATATGGACACCTCTGACCGTCTCCAGCTATCCAGCTGAATATGTGCAAACATTTGGCGCCAATACGCCAATGAAACGCGCAGGGCAGCCATTCGAGCTCGCTCCAACCTACATTTATTTAGCTTCAGACGATTCATCATTCGTTACAGGTCAGGTATTGCATGTCAATGGCGGAATCATGACAGAAACTTAGTCTTCGCTGCCTTCTTACCTTTTCACAAAATAAGGGGTTGCTCCTCAAGTAGATTAACCTACTTGAGAAGCAACCCCTTAGCATTTATGAATGCTTTAAATAATAGGAAGCCGTCATGGGACGTTTCTCACATTTCTTGCGATAGGTTACTGGACTAAGTCCCGTCACCTTCTTAAAAATTCGGCTGAAATGCTCAGGATTAACATACCCTACACTTTCTGCTACATCGTAAATTTTCAACCCGTTCTCTAGTCCTTCTTTCGCTTTTTCAATTCTTAAATTGGTCAAATAGTTGATAAAATTAATACCGATTTCTTTCGCAAATTGTTTGCTAAGATAACTGTCACTGACTCCGACCATGGCGCAAATCGTAGACAAATGCAAATCTTCATTAAAATGATTATCTAATATAGCTTTAGCTTTCGCTACAACAGGGCTCAGCCAAGCAGCTGTTTTGTCGAGCTTAGGATGCAGCTTATCATGCAAGGCATCAAGAAATAATTGCAGCCATTCCATGGTTTCCTCCCATGTCTCTATACTCCGGACATGCTCAACCGGTTGAGGAAATCTTTCATGCAGCTTATCCCACGACATTCCTCGCTCATGCATCAGCGTACCCGTTTCCCAGATCAAATCGCTGAGTGCTTTTTTGATAGGCTCAGGCGAGGATGGAAAGTATTCAAGCAGCAGCTTGAATCCGTGCTGAATGGACTGTTTCCATCGCATAGGGTCGGTATCTTTTAGCGCTTGCAGCAGCTCGAGCTTAAATGGCGCCCATGCTTCTTTCCAATTGTCCTTCTCTGAACCCATTGATCGTTCGGCTTCTGGATAAATCAAGTGATCATATCCTTGATAGTAACTAAGAAGGGAAAGCCGTTCAGCTTGACGGAACAAACGATTCCACTGCATCACTCCATTGGCAGAGTCACTGATGCCGATCGATAAATGGAGATTCAAAAACTGCCGCAGCCTTATTTTCACATCCGTTAAGACGGCTTGGGTCAAACTTCGAATAGCCATCGCACTGCATTGCTCAGGGAAGGTGAAATATAGGATATAGTTCCGTTCATCATGACGACAAACGCGGCATATTCCTTCATTTCTATCCGTGTTCGTTACGGTTCTAATGGTTTGCATAATGATTTGCTTCGTATGCTCGAAGTGAACCACTTGAGATAATCTAATGAAGGCTACCTTCTGATTTTTCTCGCCCAACTGTTTCCGAACGATATTCAATCCTAATTTCAACTGTTCATCGAGTTCATATTCAGATGAGCTCAATCCATCTGACACCGACAGCTGATGGAGCATGGAACAAACGATTTCGTCTTCATCTAGGGCAGACAATTCAGGTTCCGCAGCCTTGCTCTGCTCACGCCTATTCAATTCCTCCACTGTCTTATTCAGCACAGGCGCAATATATTGTTCATCCAATTTCGCCTTTAGCATATAATCAAACGCCCCAAGTACAAATGAGTCTCTTACATAGCCATAGTCGCCATATGCACTAAGCATAATAATAAGCGGCGGGCGTTCGAACGACACATCTCTAAGTGCTGCAAGCAGCTCCACACCATTCATGCGCGGCATCTTTATATCTGCGAAGATGATGTCGATATCCTGACGATCTTTTAGAAGATGCAATGCTTCTTCTCCGTCGCCAGCCTCTCCTGCAATTTCAATATTTGTTGAAGTTAAAGCGATATATTCCCGAAGCGCTAATCTGGCTAAAGGCTCGTCATCCACGATAAAGGCTTGGTATTTCGGCATCTTACTCCCCCTCATACATCGATAGGCTTTAATTATGCTGAACATATTGCACCGCTTTGCTCCAGTTTTCATTCATCTTGTTCTGAATGCCTGCTACCGACTCGCCTGCAAAAATTTCTTGCGCCAGCTTTTTCTCGTCATACTGCGCTGCGTTTTTCACTTGTACAAATTTCTCATCTAACGCGGAATACATAAAAGGTACAAATGGATGCTCTCTATTCTCCTCATTAAAAAAGGGAAGTATGGACTGAACATCCGTTAACGTCGATGAGCTTTGTGAGTTATTTATAAAAGCCTGATAAACCTCGGGGCTGAATACCCATTCTAGAAATTGTATCGCTTCTTCTTTGTTTTTGGAGTTTTTGTTAATCGCCATATACTGGTCCGGCATCGTTACAGAAAGCAGCGGTTCTTTGGTCGTTTCCCTCCACGGCAGTGCAAAAGCACCTATATCCTCATCATTGCTCACTTTTGCCACATGATCCGAGTAATACCATTGACCGAGTGCGATCATTGCCGCTTCTCCGGACTGAAACAATTGTTTCGCCTGATCAAAGCCAATTTCGAGCGCGTTGGGACCAGCTAATTTATTTTCAGCGATCGTCTTGAGCATATCGGCTGCTTTGCCAAAGGCTGAGCCTTCTCCGAATGGCTTCAATTCGTTTGATATATTGGCCAAATAGTTCTCGTCCTTCGAAAGGATTGGCGGTCCAAATTCAATAAATGGATAGAAGGTCCAATCATCTTTGCCCCCGATAGCAATCGGAATATATTTGCCGTGCAAATTAATTTGATTCAGCACATCCATAAATTGTCCTAAGGTTTGCGGAACACTAACGCCCACCTCTTCAAAAATACTTGGTCTATAATACACATACTCAGAGAAGGATATGAGCGGCAAGCCAAGTGTTTCCCCCTCTATTTCAGCTGGGTATTTATTTCTGCTCGTTGCTTGCAATTGATTAAGAGACAACAATGAATTTTTATAAATAGGCAAATGACCCGGTTTCAAATAAAATAGGTCAGGCAAATCATTTGCCGTCAGACGCACCTTTAAATATTGGCCGCTATTATCTGGAATCGTCTCTACTTCCACTGTTACATTTGGTTTGAGAGCCGAATATTCCTTCACCTTCTCCGTCCAAAATTCGATATCCGTCTTCGATTCCCATATTCCAAATTTCATTTTTACCGGCTGATTTTGATTGGAGGTTTGTTTCTGCGGTGTATTAACAACCAAAGAATAAATCGTATCATTGGTATCAGCCTTAAACATACCGATCCATCCTGCAAGCAAGCCTACCGATATCAAAGTAACGACTAAGACTGTGACAATATTTTTGTTAAATTTCATTTCCACTTCTCCCAGCAAAACCTGAACCCGCAAACGAATGATTGCGCTTTCAAGTATATGGCATTTATTATACAGCGTTTATGGTTAGAAAAGATGACATTTTTAGTTCAAACATGATCATTTATGCTGAAAAATCAGCCATTTCCTCATCCGGTTCATTAATCAAAGGCAATCGAATGCTAACCTTTGTTCCCTGCGGCAGATTAGACTCGTACCGTAATCCATATTGCAAGCCGTAGTGCAGTTGTATCCGTCGATGTACATTTCGATTACCCATTCCGCTAAACGTATAGGAGGCCGTTCTGTCTTCAAGCTGATCAATGACGTCTGACGTCATTCCCATCCCATTGTCTGCGATCGTAATGAGTAAATTTTTATCCTCCTTTGCGATTGTGATTGTGATGATTCCAGGGTAATCAATATCCTTTAGACCATGAATGATGCTATTTTCCAATATAGGCTGCAGCAATAGCTTTAACAAATAATGTCCTGAAACCTCAGGATCGATGTTCCATTCCATTTGGATGGGCCTGCCGAAACGAATCTCCATAATGTACAAATAATGCTTCAAATGGTCGACTTCGTCCGCTATCGTAGTTAGAAGCCCGCCGCGGTTAAAAGAGGAAGCTAAAAGCTGTGTCAACGAGTGAGTCATGTTGCGGATATTGTCCGCTTTGCTTATTAAAGCCATAAACTTAATTGCGTTTAACGTGTTGATTAGAAAATGCGGATTAATTTGCGACTGCAGCGCGGCAAATTCAGCTTTACGCTTTTCGACCTCCTGCTTCTCACGCTGGCTTATTAACTGGCGAACCTGTTCGGTCATTAGATTAAAGGAATGGCCCAGCCTTACCATCTCCAAGCTGCCTGAGCCTGTAAATTTCGCATTTAAATCTCCACCCGTTACACGAACCATTTGGTGGAGCAGCACACGGATCGGCTTTGTCACATTGGAAACAAAATAGAAGGAAACGAGCACAAACGCTAAAATGATCAAAATAGCGAGAAACCACACAAACGAATTTACATTTCGGTAATTGGCGAGCAAATCTGCGAATGGAATAATTTGAACAATGTACCAATCCGTATTGTCTACTTTTGCATATGTTATTAATTTCTTATTGTCCTCTGAGTCATCCACGAAGGACCCTTCTACACCGCGGCTTATTTCTTTCGACCAATTGTTCACAACGTGGCTTCCTCTATCAATAACTGTATTCGAAGCGATGATTTGACCTTTGCCGCTTACAATATGCAGAACTGATTCCGAATTATCGCGTGACTGCAAAATATGATCGAAAGTTCCGCTTTCAAATGTAAAGAGGATCAATTCCATTTTGGACATCCGATTAGTCGTGCTTGGAGAGAGCGCAGCGGCCATCATGTACGGATTGTAATTCCCATAAAGAGCGTTGGGAAGCATGCCTTGAAACCGTATGACGTCAGGCTTGCTAATCGTGTCACGGTACCAATCTTGCTCGCGTACAGCAGAGTCATCCAACATCATGTTTTTTAAATAAGAATATGATTTTCCGTTATCAAAAAAAAAGTTAACAGAGAGCACACGGCCAGAGACCGATGCGGTGTACTTCTCGATCATTATTTTCAGCTTATTGGYAGCCTTCTGCTTTTCGATGCCGCTCAAACGATTAATATCAAATATGGTGAAAATGACATCCTGATCTACGCCAATCGAAGCAAACAGACCAGACATGCGATTGATTTCTTGACTTACTGAATATGAAAGCGCTTTCGATATTTGCAGTGAGCGCCCAGTGTTTTGTTCGAGAATATCCCGTTCGTAAATGTTCAATATGACTGAGCATATTAAAAAGACAGGTACGATAACAACCGAAATAAAAAATAGTTTTAATATGGTAGACATGCGCAAGTTTTTTTGCATATTGGCTCCTTGATTAGATGTTAGGYTTACTCCTCGTATATAACCACCTCAAGCTCATCGCTGTCAATATTCATTTTGGCAAAACCTATTTCCTTTCTATTAATAAAGTAATGCACCCGCTCGCTGTTTGCTGCAACCGCTTCCTTATCAGCAATAACCAAATATAAATTGAGTACAAAATATGACGGATTCAGTTCAAAAATGGTCATGTACCCGGTTGCATACCCAGCGGTATACTTACCAAAAAAAGGAGGAGTCAACAATGCAAAGAAACAAAATATTTTCGATTTTATTAACAGTAATGATGATCTTTTTAGCCGTCGGGTGCTCAAACTCGAAGAGCAACAACCCGGAGGTTACCGAGTCTCCCGCTCCTGCTGCAACAACCGAGCCCACTTCTGCTGCCGAGCCAAGTCCCGATGCTGCCGGCCTTGATGGCAAAGTGGTCTTCTGGTCCATGTGGAGCGACACCGAACCGCAAGCAAAAGTGATTAAAGTGGCAGTCGATGAATTTAAAGCTGCTAATCCAAAAGTTACCGTCGATCTGAAGTTTACAGGACGGGATATTAGAAAGCTGATTAAACCAGCACTCGACGGCGGCGAACAAATCGATATATTCGAGGATGATCCTTCCGTTACGATGGCGATAGTTAAGGACCATTTGCTGAAGCTGGATGAATATTTGGCTACACCATCTGTAGGCATGGAAGGAAAATCATTGCAAGATTCACTTATGCCAAGCTTAATGGATTGGACAAAATCTTTGTCAGTAACAGCAGGACTTGAAGAAGGCCACTATGCGATTCCACAACAGCCGTTCGCTGTACTATTTTTCTACAACAAAGAAGTGTTTGAGAAAGCAGGAATTACGACTCCGCCTAGCTCATGGGAGCAGTTTATGGAATATTGTGAGCTGATTAAAAAATCTGGCGTTGCTCCAATTACATTCGATGATGCATACCGTGATTTGTTTATCGGCGGATACCTCAGCAGCGCAATGGGCAATGAATGGGTCGACGCACTCGTGAATGACAAAACAGGCGAGATGTGGAAGGATCCAATCATCCTTCAATTCGCCAAAGATATGGTCATGATGAAAGAGAAAGGTTACTTCTCTTCTAAGCTTGCAGGCAGTAAATACCCAGCTGCACAGCAGGATCTCGTATTCGGTCAATCCGCAGCTTATCTGAACGGCACTTGGCTTCCGAATGAAGTTTCTGCCACAGCAGGTCCTGATTTCAAATGGGGCTCCTTCCAATTCCCAACTGTGCCTAACGGCAACGGAAAAGGTCAGAATGAGCTGACATTTGGCGCACAAGCTCTTATGCTGAACAAAAACAGCAGCAATAAAGAAGCTGCTATCGAATTGGTTAAATATCTGGTAAGCCAAAAAACACAAGCTGAAATGGTGAAGCAAGCTCAAGCTATTCCCGTTTCTATCGATACAGAATGGCCTGCAGCACTCGCTGAAGCAGAAACAGCAATTAACAACGCTAAGGTCAATGCGCCTTGGGGCTACGGAATCAACAACTCCGCTGACTTCTCCAAAGGTGTAATCGTACCCGTATTTATGGAGCTTGCCGCTGGTAAATTAACAGCAGACGCTTACGTCAACAAAATGAGTTCAGAAGCCAAAAAGTTTTATGGCACAAAATAACGATAATTAAATACTTCGATCATTGTGCAGCGATCCTTCGGATTGCTGCACAATGACGTTATAACGGATTATGAATCATATCCGGGAGGGAAATTTACATGCAAATTAAAAAACCGATGATTGCCCTTTTCCTTTTGCCGGCGGTACTCATCTATCTTGCAGTCTTTCTATATCCAACGCTTAGAGCTTTGCTGATGAGTTTCTATTCCTTGCCGTCCATATCAAGCAAAATGTCAGAGTGGTCATTTATCGGATTCGAAAATTACACTGACCTGTTCCGCAACAGCTATTTTATGGACTCTGCATGGAATGTATTGAAAATATGGCTGTTTGGCGGCATCATCACGATTTGCTCCGCCTTCCTATTTGCTGCTATTTTATCATCCGGCGTCCGCGGCAAAACGTTCTGGCGCTCGCTCGTTTATTTGCCGAATACCGTATCTGCAGTCGTGTTATCCGTTATTTGGATTCATTATATATTTAATTCAAGCTATGGCTTCTTAACGAAGCTGTTCCGTTTCCTTGGACTCGATATGCTTGCCGATATTCAGTGGACGAGCGACAGTTATTTGTTCCTCTCCATGCTGCTGGCGTACTGCTTTGGTTCCATTGGCTACTTTATGCTTATCCTTAATGCCGGAATGGACCGTATTCCACGCGACTATTACGAAGCTGCCCTGCTCGAAGGGGCTAATCCATTGCACAAGTTTTTCCGAATCACGCTGCCGCTGCTTCAGGACATATTCCGTATGACGCTCGTTTTATGGACGGTAACAGCCGTGAATTTCTTTGTCTGGTCCGCTACCTTTGGCGGTGCGAGTGAAAGCGTCGCTACGATGACGCCGGGCTACTTTATGTATCTCAAAGTGTTTGGCGACGGCACTTCAGTTTATACGCAGGATGCCTTTAATGTAGGAGCAGGCGCGGCAGTAGGCGTTAGTATTACGATATCAATTCTAATCCTATCCGCCATCATCAATCAGTTCTTCCGTAAAGAACGTCTTGAATATTAAAGATGAGGTGTTAGCATGGTTAATAAAATTCGGTACGTCCCGCTCTATTTGTGGCTGCTGTTCACGATTGTATTGTTCGGCTTCGCCATTCTAGCTTCATTGAGCACAACAAGAGGCATTTTTACAAATTCACTATTTGAGAGCGGCATTCATTTCTCCAATTATATCGATTTATTCAAAACCCAGAAGATGGGACGGTACTTTCTGAACAGTGTTATTTATACCGTTTCAGCTTGCGTCGGTGTTCTCGTATTCGCTGCTCCTGCCGCTTATGTTTTGGGCAGAGTGAAATTTCGCGGCAAAAAAATAGTCAATCTGATGTTTTTATCCGCAATCTCCATCCCTGGCCTGCTCATATCCATCCCGCTTTTTTCATTGTTCGTTGAGCTGAAGCTTACGGGTTCCATTATTACGCTCGTATTAATCTATATTTTCACTAATATTCCGTTTAGCGTATTCCTTCTCACCGGATTTTTCGCTTCCATTCCGAAGGAGTTGGAAGAATCAGCAGCTGTTGACGGCTGCGGCCCTATCCAAACGTTTATCAAAATTATATTGCCCGTTGCCCAGCCTGGCCTCATTACAGTTTCTATTTTCAACTTTATGTCGATATGGAATGAGTATTTGTATGCGCTTATATTTGCTGGTGATCCGAAATATCATACGCTCGCGCTTGCATTGCAATCCATCGTACTCGGCTTTACCAACACAGGAAACTATTCCGGTATCTTTGCAGCATCCATCATCGTATTTTTGCCAACTTTCATTTTGTATTTGTTTATTTCCAAGCGAATTGTTGCAGGCATTACGGTTGGATCAGTAAAAGGATAGAAAGGAGTTCATTCACCATGCGTGTATATCAGTCAACCTTACGGATCGAAGGCTCAAGCATTGGCGGTCAAAATCCGCTGCCGATGTTCCGAAATCGCCAAACACATAGAGAAGTCAGCGATAACGGCACTCTTCCAAGCGAGCTGCGATCGAAGCTAGGATATGAAGCAGGGGAACGTTATTTACCCTATCGAATGCAGGATCGTTATACAAGAGATCGGAAAAATCTATTGCTAGAAACTATCGTGCTCGAAAATGAGCATTTGCAGGCTGTTTTTTTACCTGCTTATGGTGGAAGATTGTATTCTCTTACGGAGAAAAAAACGAATCGCAGCCTTCTCTATACGAATCCGGTGCTGCAGCCTGCCAACCTAGCCATATTGAACGCTTGGTTCTCTGGAGGAATCGAGTGGAATATCGGTCAGCTCGGACATACGTTTACCACATGCTCCCCCGTTCATGCAGCCATTCTGCAAGATGAGAACGGAAACGATTTTCTAAGGCTGTATGATTACGAGCGTTGTAAAAACCTGTTTTGGCAAATTGACTTTCATCTGCCCGCTGGTTCAAACAAGCTCATTCTTTATGTGCGGATCGTTAATGACAATGACAAGTCGGTTCCGATGTACTGGTGGACGAACATCGCTGTAGAGGAAACACCGCAAGCCCGTCTTTTTTCGTCAACAGATGAAGTCATTTATATTGACCATAAAGTGAAAGGATTTGGACTTGGCAAGCTGCCGTATCTGCCGACTGTTCCGGGCAAAGACGTCACCTATCCGCTGAGCTTTCCTTTCTCGAATGAATATTTCTTTCAAACGCCGGCAAGCTGTAATGCGCCTTGGGAGGCTGTCGCTTATGAGGATGGACGATTGTTTTATGAACGCTCCACCTCTCTTCTCCGTTATCGCAAAATGTTTTGCTGGGGAAACCATGCTGGTGGAAGACGATGGTGCGATTATCTTGCTAACCCCGGTGAAGGAAATTACATTGAAATTCAAAGCGGCTTAGCGCCTACGCAGCTGCATGGACTTGATATGCCTGCTCAATCGGAGTGGGATTTCACGCAAGTGATTGGCATGACCGATATTAAAATCGACAAAGCCCATCAACAGGATTGGAATCAGGCGAATCAATACATTCGAGATTGTGTCGATCTTCATATCGATGCCGAAGAAATGGAGAAGCTGCATGAGTCCATGCGAGTTCTCGCACAACAAGCACCTGAGCAAGTCCTTTATACGGGTTCACCATGGGGTGCGCTAGAGCAGCTGCGCCGAGAACTGAAGGAAAATCGAACGATTCCTGAAGGCTTTTATTTTACTAAGCTAAGCACAGAACCAGAAGCCGAGCATAGCGATTGGCTCTCCCTTCTTGAAACAGGAACGCTTCCAGTCCACGACGTGCAAGAAGTGCCGAAAGCATGGATGGTTCAGGATGAGTGGCTTGCCCTGCTTGAAGAGAGCCTTGCGCACCAAGAGAATCAATCATGGAACGCTTATATGCATTTGGGCATCATGCTTTATGAGCGAGGAATGGAGCAGGAAGCTATCGATGCATGGGAGAAATCGATAGACATTCAACCATCCGTATGGGTGTATCGAAACCTAGCAGAAGCGATGAAATATGCCTCGCGAATTGATCTGGCGATTGCCTACTGGAAGAAAGCCTATCTCGTTTCCAACTCGTTCCCTGATCGAGCTTTGGCTGAAGAATATTTAAATTTGCTCATTGCTGACAAACAGTACGAAAAGGCGTGGCAAATGTACAATGCATTGCCTGAAGCCTATTCGAGCAGTGACCGCATTCAAATTATAGTAGGCGTTGCCGCACTTGAGCTTGAACAGGATGCGTTCGTTAAGCAATTGTTCCTTAAGGAATTTGCGGTCATACGTGAAGGTGAAATATTAATCATAGAGCTATGGTATAAATACAATGCCAAGAAGCTTGCACAATCAAGGGATGAATCCTATTCCGAAATACATCTTGAAGAGGCGAAAAATAAATTTCCGCCGCCAACCAACATTGACTTCAGAATCATAGGTGAATAAAAAGATGACGGTGCGTAGTAACGTGCCGTTTTTCTGTGCTTTGAGCATGCTGCCTCGCCCTATTCTGTTCCGTTTTAGGCATAATATAAAAATTGAAATTGGCTGTAGACATATACAAATTTTGTGTGTTACATTGATTAACATAGAGGCATGAACGAAAAACAACTATCAAGAATGGATGGCTAGAAGTAACTTGGTTGATTCTATAGTGTGTCCTGCACCTTTAGTCTCATCTGAATTACTTTTTTTATAGGCCTAAAGTTAAAGCGCTTAAACGTTTTTATTTTTTGTGTTTAAATTAAAGCGCTTTAATTTTGTTTAAGCTTGATTACATGCAAAGGAGGCTGCGAATCTGTCGACGGTTATACAACTATAATTTTAGGAGGAGTTTTAATTGCGCACTTTAAAAGCAAACAAAAGTATGATGAAATGGATGGGTCATGTCTTTCTCTGCTCAGCGATGCTTCTAACTTTATTGGGTGCACCCGCTCCACTTCAAACGAAGGTGCATGCTGCAGGAGAGCTTAGACCATTTCCGCAGCAGCTGAGCTATCCTGGCATTATAAAACCTAACCATGTCACTCAGGCAGCTATGAATACAGCAGTTTCGAGTTATTATACTTACTGGAAATCAACCTATCTAAAAAATAACCTCTCCTCATTGCCAGGCGGCTATTATGTCAAAGGGGATATTACAGGAAGCGCTGAAGGTTACGACCCGCTTGGTACTTCAGAGGGGCAAGGCTATGGCATGGTCATCACCGCTTTGATGGCAGGTTTCGATTCAAATGCCAAAACCATTTATGACGGCCTATTCAAAACCGCTAGAGCTTTTAAAAGTTCGGGCAACTCAAATCTTATGGGCTGGGTAGTTGCAGACGCTGCTGGTGCACAAGGACATTTTGGCTCCGCTACCGACGGTGATTTAGACATCGCTTATTCCTTAATACTTGCTGACCGGCAATGGGGATCAGCTGGCACGATTAATTATTTGGCAGAAGCCAAAAAAATGATTACGAACGGTATCAAGGCGAGCAATGTCACGACGAATAACCGCCTGAACCTTGGCGATTGGGATGCTAAGAGTGCATTAAATACCCGTCCCTCCGACTGGATGCTCTCGCATTTAAGAGCTTTTTATGAGGTGACAGGAGATCAAACCTGGTTGAATGTCATTAACAACTTGTACACGGTTTATAGTCAGTTCTCAAGCGCCTATTCAGCTAGCACAGGGCTGATTTCAGATTTTGTTGTCGACAATCCTCCAAAGCCAGCTCCACAAAACTACTTAGATGAATTTCCAGAAACTAACGAATACAATTACAATGCAAGCCGGGTTCCATTAAGAATCGTAATGGACTATGCTTTCTACGGCGACACGAGAGGCCGAGATATTGCTAACAAAATGGCCGTATGGATCAAAGGCGCCACAAGCGGCAATCCGAATAACATTAAAGATGGATATAAACTAAATGGCGGAGTTAGCGGTTCCTACGCAACTGCTGTTTTTGTATCGCCGTTTATTTCAGCAGCAACCACGAGCAGCACGCACCAAGCATGGGTAAATGCTGGATGGGATTGGATGAAAAACAAAAAAGAATCCTATTTCAGCGATTCCTTCAATTTGCTTAATATGTTATTCATTTCAGGAAACTGGTGGATACCAACTGCTGGGGGAACTACGGACACCCAAGCACCTACTGCACCAGCGAATTTGACTGCATCCGCTGCATCAAGCAGCCAAATTAATTTGAACTGGTCAGCTTCTACCGACAATGTTGGCGTATCAGGTTATCAAGTATTTCGCGGCGGCACATTAGTAGGCTCTCCTTCTGGCACGACCTATACTGACACTGGCCTAAACGCTTCCACGTCATATAGTTATACAGTGAAGGCCATTGATGCTGCGGGCAATCTTTCTGCGAGCAGCAATACAGCCAGCGCAACAACGAGTCCGAATTCAACAACAACGAACCTTGCTTTAGGCAGGACCGCTGTAGCAAGCTCAATTGAGGGAACAGGATTTGAAGCTTCCAAAGCGACGGATGGCAATTCGACGACAAGATGGGCGAGTGTTGAAGGAAGCAACAACGAGTGGATTTACGTAGACCTTGGTTCCATTCAAAACGTCAACCGTGTGAAATTAAACTGGGAAGCCGCTTACGGTAAAGGCTATAAAATCCAAGTTTCCACAAATAGTACAACTTGGACAGACGCTTTTACAACGACAACAGGCAATGGAGCCATCGATGATATTACGTTTACATCCAAAAGCGGAAGATATGTAAGAGTGCTTTGCACGGCGCGAGGCACAGCTTACGGATACTCACTTTTTGATTTCGAGGTATACGGCTCTTAATAGGTAAACACACACAAAGCCTGACCGATAACTGTCGGTCAGGCTTTGTTTTGTTTGTCTCTCATTTAACGAAGGCCGTCTAGAAGCTTACGCAGCGTCTGCAAACAATCCTCCATCGCTTCAGCAGCCTCAGCAGTATCCGATATTTGTGCGAGCCAAAGCGCCGCTTCATTCATAGCTCCCGACAACAAATGAGTGGCAGCATCCAGACGAACACCCTTAAGGTAGCCCTGCTGCTGCATCATTTCCAGCTGTTCTAGCAATAATTTCATCGACTGCTGCTCATCCAGAAGCCGCCATTCCTCCCAGCCAAGCACGGCAGGACCATCGATTAGCATGATCCGCCTGTTTTGCGGCTCGATTGCGACAGTCACAAATGCGCGGCATCCCAGACATAATTGCTCCCACAGATCGTCGCTAAGGGAAGCCTCTTCCTCCAGCCGCTGCGCTACTTCAGATTGAACAAGTGAAAGCACCGCTCGGAATAAACCTTTTTTACTGCCAAAATGGTGATACACAGCCCCCCGAGTGACCTCAGCATCTTTGGCTATTTCCTCAAGTGAACTGTCCGCAAATCCGAAAGTGGTAAAATGATGCCTCGCCACTTCCTCTAGCTTATGAATCGTCTCTTCCGTATCTTTTTTCGTTTTCCTCATCCTGTTGCTCCTATTTTCTTAAAAGCTCAGAAGGAGCTTCAAGCAAGCACATTTAATTATCAGCTGCTGCTCCCTCTTGCTGCCACACAGATTGCACATAGTTCATGCTTTCTTGTTCCGAGGGCGGAATAATTGCAATGACATCTATTAATACGCCGCCGGGATCAGAGAGAATAAAATGTCGTTGCCCAAAATCCTCATCGCGAATATCCTGCTCCAAAGACAGCTTCGCGTCAAGGACCAAGCGCTTGTACTCACTATCTACATTATCAACTTCCATGTTAAGAATCAATCCTTCAGCTCTCTTACGATAGCTCGCGGGAACCGTGGAATGACTTGCTGATAGCAGCGCTAATTCATAAAAGCATTGCCCTTCACCCATCTTCCGCAAGCTCACATACCAGTCAGACTCGTACACAACTTCAAAACCAAAGTAACGTTGATAAAAATCAGCACTTTTCGCTACATCCTGTGACATCACAACAGGWTAAAAACTGTTCATTTTCAAATGGAAGCTCTCCTTTAGTATTTATAGGATTGAATATAGTTGGATTTTAACATACATACTGTATGTATGTAAATAGCATATGATTTACTCTGCATGTTTAAGTGACTTAACCCAATAATATAAAATTTGACAATTAATCATCAAGCACTTATTATATCCATAACAGATATATCAACAATGGATATATCCATTAAAGATACATCTTTGAAGTGGGGGTGATCTATTGTCTAGAAATAACTCGCTGCAAATGGATCAGTTAACTGATTCTGCCTACTACATATTGCTTGCTCTACTATCGCCAAAACATGGGTACGCAATCATGAAGTATATCGAAGAACTGACGAGCGGTGAGATTAAGATTGGGCCAGCTACTCTCTATACCTTGATCAAGAAATTGCAAGAAACCGACTTTATTGTGCTTAATGAAGACGAAGACGAGCGCCGGAAAACCTACCACGTCACCGAAAAAGGAAGATCTATTATCGCTAGTGAAATCGAGAGAAGACTAAGAATGGCGCAGCACGGTAATGTTGCACTGCAATCTGCGAAGGAGGAATTTAATGATGGAAATGGATAAAAAGACTCGTTATATGGCATCAGCAGGGCTTGCTTTTGCAGAACACAAAGAGATGAACAAGCTAAGCAAACTATCCGAGCAAGGATGGTTTTTAGAAAAATTCTCCTTTTTAGGTTATACACTGCGCAATGGACCCAGCCATAAACTTATTTATTGCCTCGATATACGTCAATTACAAGAGAACGAACTAAACAATTATAGAGAAATATTCGAAGCTGGCGGTTGGAACCATGTATGCTCATCAGGCGATCTTCATGTTTTTTCGGCGGAACCAGGAACAGAACCCATATACACAGATCGAACATCGACGTTTGAGAAATATTCAAGAACACTTAATTTGTACAAAATGGCTTCATTTATCTTGTTGGTTTTAACGATTGGCATTATCGGACTGCTTTATTTATCTGCTGAAGTATGGCAGAATTTCATTATTCAAAATGCCGCTGCAGTAGGTTTGGTATTTTTCTCTATTTTACTAGTCCCGTCAATTATGATGTTTGTGGCCTATTCCCTCCGAGTAAACAAGCTTAAAAGCTAGAATGGAATTGCTATACGGAGAAATGACCTTTCGGAAATTAAGAAGGTCATTTCTTATGTCAGGCTAGCGATAGCTCAAGCCAAAGTTTCTTGAGTATTCGTTATTTAAGGTCACAGGCAGCTTCCCTTGTGGCTTGGAACCAAATATGACCTTCACAGCAGCCTCCCACGATATCGGAATCGGTGTTATCCAGTACCAATTATCAAGCGCATAGGTTGAAATATATGCCTTCACGTTCTGATATCCCAAAATATCGCTTGGGTTTCCAAGGGAGACAGCTGCTACCGGCTTTCCAGTTGCAAGTAATCCGTTCACCAGATCCACTTGCCCTTGTGGTATTTGCTGATCCGACTTTGTAAACACAATAATTCGATCTGCATTTTCAGCCTTCTCGACCGCCTTCTTAACCGCTGACTTTGTAGCATCTAACACTGCTCCCGCAGCTTCTGCTGCCTGATAAGAAATGACTTTGCCTTTGCTTATTTGCCTAACTGCTTCTGCAATCTGATCCGCATAAGCCATACTTACGACAAGCGTTGTCTGATTTGCTTCCGCATCAAATGGAAGGACATTGTCATTTTTGATGAGCGTTATGGAATCCAGTGCCATTCGCTCAGATAACTCACGGTGTTCTTTTTTCCCCACTACTTGGCTCACATGATTAATGTCTACCAAACGATGCTCAAACATCTCTAGCTTGAATTTATAGGTTAGTATCCGTTCCACCGATTCATCCACTCGGCTTCTCTCGAGCTTGCCAGCCTGCAATGCTTCATAAAGGGACTCCAACGTATCGAATTGATCAGCTTCAGAGCCATTTGCCATGACGATATCTGCTCCCGCATTGATGGCCATAACCACCGCTTCACCCGCTCCCCAATTGTCGGATATCGCTTGCATCACCATAGCATCTGTGACAATGATCCCTTTAAAACCCATTTCATTTCTCAACAATCCTGTAAGAACTTTCTTTGAGAGTGTCGCAGGAAGTTCAGCATCAATTGCTTCAATAATAATATGTGAAGTCATAATAGATTCGATTCCTTGGTCGATTACTGCTTGAAATGGAGGGAGATGCACGGTCCGCAGCACTTCTTCGCTGTAAGACACTTTGGATAACGACATATGAGTATCAAAACCTGTATCCCCATGCCCTGGAAAATGCTTGGCGCTGGATATCATTCCTTCGCTTTGATAACCCCTCACCTCTGCAACAGCCATATCGCTTACAAGCTTCGTGTCTTCTCCAAAAGACCGAACACCAATCACTGGGTTCATCAGGTTCGAATTGACATCAACGACCGGCGAGAAACTCCAGTGAAAACCCATTGCTTCGGATTCAACAGCCGTCAAGCGCGCAGCTTGTTCCGCATAATCCACATTTTGTGTAGCTCCAATTGCCATCTGTCTTGGCAATACCGTTGCCTCATCAGGTACTCTTTGAGCTGCGCCATATTCCAAATCGCCAGAAATAAATAGAGGGATACCTAATCTAGATTCAGATGCCAGTTGCTGGAGCGCATTAGTAAACCGGGCAGTATCGGCAGCAGAATTCATTCGTCGATTCAAGAGGGCACTCCCTACACCGTATTCCTTGATCATTTTATTTGAGAACGAATCTGCTTGACCCGTAGGTGTATACATTACAAGCTGGCCTATCTTTTCCTTGTCCGTCATTTGACTTACAAGCTGTTTAGCTTTGCTCGCATTGGATATCTCTTTGTCTGTAGATTCCGAAGGTGATGGTTTTTGAACCGTTTCGGGTTCATTACTCTTTTTTTGGAAGTCAATCGGTGTTATTACGAATATTAGAGCTATGGCGATAACCATTACAAATGCAAATAACATAACTGATCGCTTCTTCATCGTTACCTTCCTTTGCTTATTCATTTCGGATGATATGAGTTAATGCTTCCCATATGTTCCGAATAAATCCCCCTTCATTCACATTTCTTGCCTAGTGTAGCACGACCATTTTTAGGAGAACAATATTGGAAAACCATTATTTATTATAGTTATCCACGCTTTTAAATCTGCTCAAAAAACAACACTCCTAGCCATTTGTTGACTTGGAGTGTGCTTATTTTACTAGAATTGCTGGTGGTATTATCGCGTGATGACTATACAAAACCTCCATAAATGACAGCTGGTGAAGCATGACTTCAATCAAATCTATAAACCTCCAACTGCTTTGAAAAACGTTGTCAGACTACAACTAACGAACCCAGAAGTGCTTATTTAAAGCATTCGTAGTGGAATAAAATTGTAACGAACTCCAGAAACGTTATTTCGAGAAAAACAGCTCATAAGACCCTGTAAAACTTGTAATAGCGCCAATAAGGTTCGTTAAAATCTGAGAACAATCGTTTTCTGCATAATAAGCATGATACAGTTCCTTAGAGAGTCGACTTGGGGCTGACTAGAGCAAATCGATTTTTGCATCGCAGCTTGCCAAAGGTAAAACTAGTGCTTAGCTTGCTCTCGCTTGCCCATAATCGGTTTAAGCAAACAATCATTCACCAAATAAAAAAATAACGGTAAAGGGACAGCCCTTCACCGCTATTTTTTTCATGTTCTATAATATCTCTGCTCAAAGCGAGCGCTCACTCTGGCGAATTCACTACTACTGCTGGAACAGCATCCCCTGTTCACATTTATTCTACTGTGATTGCACCGATCAAGCCCTTCTCGGAATGAGGACCAACCATCAGCTGGAAAATGCCAGGCTCAACCGACAAACGGTCATCTGCTCCTATGATGGCAAGCTCCGAAGGGGTTACCGAGAATGTCACCGTCTTCATCTCACCGGCACTTAAGCTCACCTTGGCAAAACCTTTTAGTTTTTTGAGAGGCTGTGTTACGCTTGCCGCTGCATCACGAATGTACAGCTGCACCACTTCTTCACCCGTAACGCTGCCTGTATTCGTAACATTTACAGTAACAGATACGGAATCCGAGCTGCTTATGCGAGCTGAGCTCACGACTAGATTGTCATATTCAAAGTCGGTATAGCTCAGACCGTACCCGAACGGATATAATGCTTGCACTGGAGCATCGATATATCTTGAAGAATACACGCCTCCTGGAGGACGTCCTGTGTTCTTCCTGTAATAATAAAGCGGGATTTGTCCTACACTCCGCGGGAATGTTGCTGTCAGCTTGCCGCTTGGGTTATAGTCACCAAACAAGACATCAGCTATTGCATTGCCGCTTTGAATACCTAAGTGCCATGCTTCTACAATTGCTGTTGCCGTGTCATCCAGCCAAACGGTTGTCAGCGGACGGCCATTGAACAATACAACGATAACCGGCTTGCCCAGCTGTATTGCTGCTTCAACGAGCTCACGCTGCTTACCCGGCAAGTCCAGTTCTGATCTGGAGTTTCCTTCACCGCTCATCGTCAGACTTTCGCCTACTGCAATAATAGCAGCATCCGCCCCAGCAACTGCTGCCAGCGCCTGTTCAAAGCCGCTCTCGTCTTCACTTTCAATGCCGCAGCCTTCCGCATATAGCAGCTGTGTGTCTGGCGATACTTTCGCCTTAATGCCATCAAGCAGTGAAACGACATCATCCACATTGCCGTCGGCCGCCCAGCAACCAAGCGGGTCTTTCGTGTTCGTTGCCATCGGTCCAATAACAGCCAGCGTTTTCAGCTGCTTAGAAAGAGGCAGTATACGATTATCATTTTTAAGCAGAACGATAGACTCTCTTGCTGCCTCGCGCGCCAATGACACATGCTCCTCTGACAAAATAACACTTTGGCTTCGTTCTGGATTTACGTATGCATTCTCGAACAATCCTAGTTTCATCTTTACAGCTAAAATTCTGCCTACAGCGGCGTCGATCAGACTCTCGGCAACCCGTCCCTCTTGAACGAGCTTCGGCAAGTATTTGTAGAATATGCCTGAATGCATATCCATATCCGTACCCGCTTTAATCGCAATTTCACACGCTTCCTCCGCGTCTCGGGCAACACCATGAGTGATTAATTCGCCTAGAGCATTGTAATCACTAACGATGACGCCTTCAAAGCCCCATTCCTCACGCAAAATTGTCGTAAGCAAATAACGGTTGGCACATGCAGGAATGCCATTCAATTCATTAAAGGATGCCATAATGCTAAGCGCTCCAGCTTCAACCGCTTTACGAAACGGCGGCAAAATAACTTCACGCAGCACGCGGTCCGAGACGTCTACCGTATTATAATCCCTGCCCGCTTCCGCAAATCCATATCCGGCAAAATGTTTAGGACAGCTCGCTACAGAGAGGCTTTCGCTTGAAGCATCATCGAGCTCGGCGCCCTCAACCCACGCTTTTGCCATAATCTCGCCTACATAAGGGTCTTCTCCCATCGTTTCGGCAATTCTTCCCCATCTAGGATCTCTCGTAATATCGATCATCGGCGCAAACACCCACGAAATACCGTCGGAAGCTGCTTCCTTAGACGCTGCTGCTGCTGTTCTTCTAATCAGATCTGGGTTCCAGCTTGCCGATTGAGCGAGTGGAATAGGGAATACTGAACGATAGCCGTGAATAACGTCTCTCCCAACGATCATCGGTATGCCAAGGCGTGACTTTTCAATGGTTTGTTTTTGCAGTGTATTCGCTTGTTCAACGCCCGATAAATTAAACAAAGAGCCTAACATTCCTTTATCGATGAGATCCTTCATAATTAGATTGATCTCACCGCCGGCATCCGGATTTATCGCATGAAAGCCCCAGTCAAATTGCGACATTTGGCCAATTTTTTCTTCTAATGTCATTTGGGAAATCAAGGACAATACTTTCTCCTTTATTTCCGACGAGAACAACTTCTTGTTTCCTGCCATCGATAACAACTCCTTCATGTATATACTGTCCATTATGAAGGAAATAGACAGGCATTTGTAGAAACAAACTAATGATAAACATCAACGATCTGCTTATGGAAGAGGAGAAACAGTAATGAAGGAAACTGGAATAAAGCTCGATTATTGTGCCTTTATGTACCATAATACGCCTTTTAGACATACCTTTAAATCCGGCCTCGAAACCTATATCATTCGATTGCAGACTGAAGGCTTATGCCAAGCATTGATTGCAGGGCAGGTCGATATCATCGAGCCTGGCGACCTTCTTCTGTTTGCCCCTGGTGAAGTTTATGATCTGAGAATTGGCGAGCTTGGGCCAAGCGGAGACTATTATGTGATCTGCAGCGGTTCTTGGCTTGATGAATGGTGGAAGCTTCAGCGAAGACCCCAAAAAACAAAAATAGGTGAGAACGGGAGAATAGCAGCTTTATGGCAGCAATTAATACTAGAAAGCAGACGGCATGACGGCGGTAATCCTGAACTATTGTGTACGCTGATGCAATCACTTTGCTATTTGCTCGATAGAGCCATAGATGAAGCAACCTCATACAACTCCGGTCCCAAGCTGCTCGCTTATAAAATAAAGCTTTATATCGAGGAGCATGCAGCGATTCCGTTCACTTTATCCGATGCTGCGAAACATACGGGACTTAGCGTATCCCGCTCGGTTCAGCTGTTCAAAGCTGAATTCGGCATGTCCATTATGCAATATGCCCAGAAGGTGCGTCTGGCGATGGCGCTGGAACTAATGGGCAAAAGTCCGCTTACGCTCGAACGTATTGCCGAAGAAACCGGATTCGGCAGCTATACTTACTTCCATCGCGTGTTCCAGCGGTATTACGGCATCTCACCTGGCGCATACCGAAAACAAATGACAGAAAAACAATAAGCCACGTCCAGAGGACGTGGCTTATTGTTTCATTTCCTTTAAACGGATTACATTCGAATTAGGATTGTATGATTGCATCTTCTGAATTGTTTTTAAAATATTGCTTCAAACCTTCAACAATAGCTTTCGCAGCACGATCTTGTCCATCTTCTCCAAGTAAAACGGCTTCTTCAACGGGGTTTGTCAAATAACCTACTTCGAGCAAAATCGCCGGCACCTTGCTTAGTGAAAGAACCTTTAACTCTTCATTCCGTATTCCGCGATCCCGAAAGCCCATTGCCTTTACAACTTGATTATGCATAGTCTGAGCTAATTCAATATTTTCATCAAAACGATAAAACGTTTCAATTCCACCAACATTCTCGTCCTTATAGGTGTTCGCATGAATGGATAGAAGAACATCTGCTTCCATTTGATTTGCTATATCAGGACGTACGTCCAGATCAATAAACGTATCATCATTCCGGGTTAGATGCGGCTCAAACATGTTCTCTTGCTTTAACAGTTCGTACACTTTCTGAGATAACGATAGTGTAAAATGTTTTTCCCTTTTTCCGCTAGCTCCTTCCGCCCCAGGATCTTTGCCGCCATGCCCTGCATCAATGACAACTTTGTATATCCTATCTGGTTTTCCATCCAAGGATTGCTGCTTCGTTGGAACAATTGGCGGATTGGCTGACAGAGCTTGCGACTTTTCTTCTTTGTTTGCGGCAAAGCCTATTAAAGTTACACTAATTAAAACTAGAGTGAATAAAAGCACAATTAGCCTGACTATTCGCGATTTTCGTTTTTTCGTATACGAGTACATGTTGTCCTCCTAAGTAATAGATGTTTAGCAGCTTCTTTATTTATACATAATCCTCATTTCGAGCACTTCTCCAATTTGTAAACAAGTTGTATCTAAAAATGTTGAAATGCGTCGGCTTATGAAACACAAAAAAACAGCCATCACCGATGGAAGCAGTGATAGCTGTTTGGAAACATGTTTTATTTAAACTCAATGATGTAATTCATCGATAATTGTACGGACAATTGGCTTTTTACTTGAGCGTCAAATGACTTCCAGCCGCTCAAATAGAGCTTGTTGCCCGATGGACTCCACTCCATTTGACCCGGATTTATTCCTTTGAACACCTCCTGTTCATTCAAAAGATTGTTTCCTTGCAATTTGGCAATATAGATATTCAGCGAATCTTTCGAGTATGCAATATATTTGCGATCCCTTGTTAAACGGAAATTACCCACTTGCTCACCTAAAATCGTGGTAGCTTTATTGCGGCGATCATATGCAAACAGCAAATTGTTCTCGCTGACAAACAAAATTTGATCATTATTGAGAAAGTCTACCGTCCCATCACGATTCAATAGATGATTATACAAACTGGAAATTCCAGTGCCGTCTATTTTACCGAACAAGATCGATTGTCCATCATACATTTGTCTGATGATCAATACCGTTTCTCCATTATCAGAAATTTTCGCATATCTCGACCAGCTTTTCTCACTTTCATACGGAACATCATATTTCTTCATCTTTTTAGTCGTAACGTCGTAAACGGCAAGCTTTTCTACTTTCTGATCATCCCATATGAAAAAAGAGAGATACCGGCTGTTGTTAGACCAGATCATCGTAGCCGACAAAGAGTCCTGCATATCCTCGACAGTAATCGCCTTGCCATCAATCTGGCTGTAGATCTTCAGGGTTCTGTTTTTGTTATTATCCCAACCGTAAACTGCGATTTTAAGCCCATCTGGGGACACCATGCTTGCTTCTGAATATTGATTGAAATTCATAACCTCTTTCATCGTCTGATTCTTATAATCAAAGCGCTGCAAGGTTTGAGTAAAATCTATATTTTTGAGCATGCCTAGAATCTGCTCATTGTCTGACCATCCGAGAATTTGGATTTCACTCTCCTCTTCCTCAAACATGCGATAGATTTTGCTTACTTCAAAATCACCGTTCGAATGGGCCAATTCTGGTGCCGCTTCTGTATCTGGTATAACGACGGTTCTTGAATTAAATTTCGTAGATGCGCAGCCCGACAAAATAACGAGGATAAGCAGAGCAAATACTGATTTTCTAATCACGAGGTCACCTGCTTGTTATCAAATTGCGGGATGTGAACAATTACGCTTGTTTCTCTATCCTCGCTTTGGATTTGAATGGTTCCTTGATGTTCTTCAACAATGGCTTTGCAAATGCTAAGCCCCAATCCGCGGCTCCCGACTTCTTTCACAAGACGACCATTTTCTCTATAAAAGGGTTCATAAATACGGGCTAAATGTTTTGGTGCAATGACATCTCCCTGATTTATAAAAGTGAATTGTATGACCTCGGAGATCAGACCTGCCTTCACTATAATTTCAGAGGAAGCATCGCTGTATTTAATCGCATTATCAATCAAGTTGATAAACAGCTGTCTTAATTTAGTTGGACTGCCCTCAATGATGAGATGATCTTCTAATTCGCAAACAATATTTTTGTTATACTTTTGGGCTTTGAACGCCATACCTTCACAAACGCTTAGCAAAATAAACCCTGCATCAACCATTTCATAGGATGCTTTAGAATCTGTTTCCTTAGACAACTCCAATAGCTGCAAAACCATTTCGTGAAGACGAGCACTTTCATCCRCTATATGCACAATACCTTTCTCGAAAAAAACCTCATCATTTTGCCCATTGTCTTTGATCATCTGCGCGTAGCCCATGATAGAAGTTAGAGGTGTTTTCAGCTCATGGGTAACATTGTCGTAAAATTGCTTGCGATGCTGGTTTAACTCTTTAAGGCGGTCACGGTCCTTTTCTATTTTGCCAATTTGAAGTCTAATTTTCTCAATCATTTGATTGAAGTTATGAGCAAGCTTGCCCAGCTCGTCCTTTCGGTTTAAAGAGATATGGACATTAAGATTGCCGTTTATCACTTCCGTTGAAACTTTGGTCATCTTGACGATGGGCAGTGTAATGTTCCAGAACAATGCATAACAAAGCAGCAAGCCCATAGCAAAGATAGCGATCGTGACATACAAAATGACATCTAATATTTGCCTGCTGTTCTCATAAAGCATCGATACGTCTTTGGAAAATCGTAAAATACCTATTTTTTCACCGTCAATGACAACCGGATATGAAAAATAGATCGTAGATATTTTTTCTTGATGGGAGATGGTATAAGCGGTTTCTCCCTTGAGAGCATGCTTGAAATCGTCTCCAAGTGGACTCATGAAGGGAGCACTGTCCGATGCAGCAAGCTGCTTGCCCTTTAATGAATAAACAGCCACTTGGCTAGACGTAATATTTTTCAAATCAACAACCAACTCTTTAGACATCTGCTCGAAATAAATTTCATCATGACTATAATGATTGATCATAAACGTCTGTTTTACATAAACATTGCTGTTTTTCTTCATCGTATTCAAATCCTGTGTAATGATAGTTTCGTTGCTGGATTCAATAATTTGCATGACAAAATGATGCAGCAGCAATAGCGAGGTGACAAAAATAACTAACAATCCGATTAAAAACTTAACCTTGATAGACTGTACCATATTCATTCCACATTCTTCTCGAATTTGTACCCGACACGAAATACCGTAGTAATGATGTCATTGGCATCAAGCTTTTTGCGCAAACGCTGAATATGAATATCCACGGTTCGAGTATCACCAAAATAATTATAGCCCCATACTAAATCAAGCAAATTTGAACGAGTAAATACGCGTCCTCTAGAGCTCGTCAAAGTCATCAATAGGTCAAATTCTTTTGGTGTCAGCTCAATGAGCTCATTGTCTTTTTTGACCATTCTTTCGGGTACATTAATTTCTATCGTTTTGAACTTGATGATTGCTGGCGCTGCTTCTTCGTTCACTGCCGTTATAGGATTGATTCTGCGCAGTAATGTACGAATGCGGACGATTACTTCACGCATATCAAATGGTTTCGTAATATAGTCGTCGGCGCCAAGCTCCATTCCGATAACTTTGTCGGAAATATCAGACCTAGCCGTAATCATGATGATCGGAAGCATGTATTTCCCCATAATTTGCTTGCAAATATCAAGTCCGCTTTGATCGGGAAGCATCCAATCAAGCAGCAGCAGATCAGGCTTGAACGCTTCGATTTCTCTTAAGCCATCCTTGCCGTTATGCGCAAGCTTGGTTTGAAATCCCTCTTTCTGCAAGCCATATGCAAGCAAATCAGCTATCGCTTCTTCATCTTCTATGATCAATATTTTGGTAAGCTCCATTCGTTCATCTCCATTCACCCTTGATCGTATCACAGYCTCGTTTTCACAAACAACTAAGCCCACAAAAGTTTACAGTATTGAAACAAGTCGGATGCATAACAGTTGGATATACTTAGCATGCGCAAAAAAGCAAATATCGACTATTAAAATTTGAAGTTGCTCGCTGTGTACGAATAAAAAAACGCAACCCATATCGGGTTGCGCTAAATACATTTTGATTTGTAAATGTTAGCCTATGCCATGCTCTTTTCGAATGTTGTACATTTCTTGAATCAACAGATCTCCTGGATCCCGGTTCAACTGCAAATGAATCAACAAGAAATGCAAAGAAATCGCACATACGTTATTTCCGCCTGTGAGTGCCGGAAATCCAGCTTCAAAGACTGGACCGTGGTCTTCCTTCCAAGCAAGACCTGCATGCACCTGCTCCGCAGCAAACTCTTCCGTTACTGCTTTTATACATTCCGGAACGAGTATATTGTCAATTATCTCTTTAGCCTCAGCTTCATTCGTTGCTGGTTTTGGGAGGGGCTTGCCACCCTTCGTCTCCATAAGTTCAACGAAAAATGAAGACATCCATACTGCAGGATCATTGTCCGATTGGAACCTGTTAAGCAACTCATGCAGAAAAAAACCGCAGGAATATCTACTACCCGATTCATCCTTCACATGAAATATAAAAACTGGGCCATAATCATGGAAATTCGAAACCTGTGCCTCAACATCGTTATACTGTATTCTTAAAGCTGCAAGGCCATTATCGTAAACAGCTTTTATAAGCTCCGCCCATTCCTCCTTGGACATCTCTGTTTCCTCGCTATTTACTTCCAAGTCAGTTGTCTCATTGTTTACGTTCATAGTTCCACCTGTCTCCTATCATACTATCATCCTGTAAAGTAGGCTTCATTGCGATCATATCATACGGCAACTCTACTGCAAATCTATTATAGATTACCACAAATGGTTTCAGTCATCCAACAACGATACGGCAGCTCTGTCTTCGTCCTCTTAACAACAAGGGGAACAAATCCTTTGGACTTGTTCCCCTTGTTTTCTGCACCTTGCAATGGTTCAGCGGCTATCTTATAACTATTTTGCAAAGCTATGATTGTCGATTGTCACAATAACATCTAAGCTGGACCAAAACGATCCTTTGGAAATATCGGGATTGAAGAAATAAACAGCATTCTCCACGTTATTTTTACCGTTGAGCGCATCTTTCGCTGCACGAAGTGAGCTTGCATTTGGCTTACTTTTATCTAAGAGTCCATTATGTGCTGGAGGAAACTGCTTGCCTGAATAAATGACGTCGCGTATCGTATCCGGAAACCGCTCATCCTTCACTCTGTTTAATATGACATTCGCTAATCCAAGCTGTCCTTCATAGGATTCATTGCCTGCTTCAACCATCGTAATCTTAGCAAGCAGCATATAATCCGCTTCCGTGAACGGTTTTGCTATTTGATCAACATTTGAAGGAATGATGACCTTGAGCTTTGTTCCCGGCTTGATCTTCGCCTTGCTATCGAGTCCATTCCATTTGAGCAGCTCTGATTTGGTGCTGCCAAACTCCTTGCTGATCTCATCCAAGCCGTACTCTTCTGTTATTACAGCAGGCTGTACTTTTATAAGTTCAATAACGTTTGATTCTGCATTCAATACCACATTAGCATGTAGCATTTCTGACAATTGGCGCAGAGGAGCATACAGCCTATTGTCCTTTAAAAATGGCACTGCATCCAACTTATAACGGGCTTCGTTAAAATATACGACTGGTACTCCATTTCCCAGCACGACTTTATCTTTTAATTCTGTATGTATTGTTACTTCTTCGTTTACATTATCCCAGCTCGACTTCGCACCGAACATATCAGCTATGCGGGCTACCGGAACAAACAATCTTCCTTCTGACACATAAAGCGGATCTGTTATCTTCACTATTTTCCCATTAAATTTTATCGTCCATTCATCCGCAGCAGCTGCATTCCCTGCATGGACACTCGACATAGGTCCGATACAAAGCAGAAACAAACCCAATATCATGGTGATTATAAGACCTCTAATCCGCTTGGCATCCCTGATCATGCGTACCTCCCAGTTAATTAAGTTGGTGTAAAATCCAACGTTCATCTTCTGGGCAAAATTATATCACAGTTTATTGCGACATTAGCATTAACATTTTCACAGAATTAACCACATTCGATACAAAAAAACAAAAAAATGAAAGCACTTACTTCATAATGATACAGGCAGGCGGTATAAAATCAGAAAGCCAAACGCCATTATTAGCTAAATAAAAGCTGCCGCCAAGAGATAATGCAAGCTCGGTGTTAATATGCAGGATGACGAGTTCTCCTCGCCTTTTTCCTGCAAGTGTTGCAAAATCAAGCGATTCTGAAAGATGAACATATTGTCTTCCCATTGGCTTTAAACCTTCGGCTAAAATAATATTCGAAACCTTAGTGTTCGTACCATGAAACAATAGGGCAGGGGGCTTCGCCTCTTTATAAGTTATTCTTTCAACGCTGTGCCCATAGTTTGCACGAATAAAGGCACCAACAATTTCATATCGCTGCTTCTTACAATGGCGGACGACTTGCTCAATAGCACTATTTTGAATGCTGCTCCATCTTGCTTCATTCCGAATGGAAGAAACGAAATCATCCAGTTTACAAAATCCCTCTTGGTCTAATGTAATGCCAAAAGCATCAGGAGAATGTCTTAAAATTTTACTCATGAACTTACTTAGAGATTCTTCTTGTTTTTCCGTTAACATTTTGTTATCCCTCCTTTTTTCGGAAATTTATGTTATTGGGACGTGCCCGTCTCACAAATGGAAAGTGCTTGCCGAATTGTCTCTGCAACAATATCCTCCGCAGTTTGGCCAGAAGTAAGCATCCTCGTTCCTTGACCAGCCCATAGGGACATATATTCTGAATTGTTTTGGCTGCTTGCAGCGTTTCTTATATCACGAGTCACGGTGTTTTGAGTAGGAAACGGAAGGGGCTCGATCCCGTTCTCTTCCCATTGCTTAACAAATGAATTACGTATGCCTCTAGCTGGTCGACCCGAGAAAGCTTTCGTAATAACTGTGCTCTCCTCTGTACTTTTCAGCAGAGCCTGCTTATAAACCTCATGCGCACCAGATTCTATCGCTGTAAGAAATCGCGTCCCCATTTGGACACCCTGTGCTCCTAAAATAAGAGACGCTACTAATCCTCGTCCATCCATAATGCCGCCCGCAGCAATGACTGGAATACTCACTCGATCTACAATTTGCGGTACCAAAGCAAATGTTCCTATATTTGCACCCAGCTGATGTTCGGTTATATCAAATGTTCCTCGATGTCCGCCCGCTTCGCTGCCTTGGGCAACTATCGCATCGCAGCCTGCTTGCTCCGCCAGAAGCGCTTCGTTCACCGTAGTTACCATCGCAACAACAAGAAGATTAGCCTCTTTAGCTTGCCGCAAGAAAGGCTCCGGAAGAATACCGAATGCTGTGCTGATGACAGGAACCTTCTCTTCGAGCAAAACAGCCATTTGTTGGTCAAAACGATCGGGAGTCGTCACATGTTCCGCACTCGCATGAGAAATTCCAAGCACATTCCGAACAAGATTTAACTCTCGCTGAACTTCTCCAATTCGAGTATTGTGATCCGAAGTTTGCATCGCAAATAGATTAACTGCAAAAGGCTTATCTGTCAGCTTGCGGATTTCATTAATCGTTTCTCGAATGGCAGCCGGCTCCATATATGCAGCACCAAGCGTTCCTAGTCCACCTGCATTCGATACTGCTGCTACCAATTTTGCAGTCGATGGCCCGCCAGCCATTCCAGCTAAAAAAAGCGGATAACGAATATTAAACAGTTGGCAAAGCTCAGTATGTAGATTTATATTCATGTTTTCTTCTCCAATTTGTTATGATTTATCGAATCATTAGAGTCAACCCATTTATTATTCTTATTCTCTTAAATTGTACACTTTTTATGATCTTAGATCGATTTTATCATATAAAAAAAACGCAGCCCAATCAGGCTGCGTTAAATCCTATCTTCGTTATTTATTCTAAGCCATGCTCATTCCGAATGTCATACAATCCTTGAATCAGCAGCTCCCCTGGATCCCGATTCAACTGCAAATGTGTTAGCAATAGATGCAAAGAAACAGCACATACGTTATTTCCATCTATGATTGCTGGAAAACCCACTTCAAAAATCGGACCGTGGTCTTCCTTCCAAGCCAGCCCCGCATGTACCGGTTCCGGAGCAAACTCTTCTGTTACAGCTTTTATACATTGCGGTACGAGTACTTTGTCTATGATCTCTTTAGCCTCATCTTCATTCGTAGCCGGTTTAGGAAGAGGCTTGCCACCTTCTGTCTCCATAAGATCGACGAAAAAAGAAGCCAACCATACGGCTGGATCATTATCCGATTGGAATCTAGCAATTAACTCACGCAGAAAAAATCCACACGAATAAACACTGCCCGATTCATCCTTCACATTAAATACAAAAACCGGGCCGTAATCTACGAAATTTGATACCTGTGCTTCAACCTCGTTAAAATGCATTTTTAAAGCTACAAGGCCATTATGGTGAACAGCCTTTATAAGCTCAGCCCATTTCTCCTCGGACATCGCAGCTTCCTTATTATTTACTTCCTCGTTAGTTGTCTCATTATTCGTTGTCATAGTCTCACCTGTCTCCTATCCTACTATCATCTCGTAAATCAGGCTATATTTAGCTATCTCGTAGGGTAACTCTTCTTGAATACGATTATAGAATGCCACAAATGCTACATCTATTATTATAGGCATGTGTCAATCAGACTAGCAAACACTAGACGATAGCAAATAGAGGATATTCAGCGGATTACTACAGAGGGAATGATGCAATTTTTAATCAGAGGCCATATATCACGAGGTTTGCTGACGATCTCGGAAGCTATGGAAACTATCAAATCCTTGGCCGGAATGCAAACAATAGCATTGCCTCCATCACCCATTGCCATATATGCATAATTCCCATCCTCTTCATGCAGCCACCACAAATAACCGTATTTGTTCGCATTCATTGCGATCGACTCATCATGCCACGTTTTGGAGATGAACTGTTTATCCTCCCAAATACCGTCATTTAAATATAGAAATCCAAAACGCGCCATGTCTCTGAGCGTTAGACAAAGTCCCCAACCCCCTGTCGAATTTCCGTTAGGGTCATGAATCCATCCTTTTAGGTTTTTCCCAAATACATCTTCGATACCAAACGATTTCATTTGGCGATCAGCAATGGTTTTCATCCCAATTGGCCCAAACAACTGCTCATTTGCAAACTCACGAGCGCTTTTACCTGTCGTGCGTGTCAAAATAACCGACAGCAGATGTGCACCCGCAGTACAATACTGAAACTCGCCTATTCGCCCTTTTTGTCCTAATAGGTCAAGCGTATATTTGGTCCAGTCCTTTTGCCTCCGCAGTCTGTCCAGCGGCTCCCGCACTCCCCCTCCTGGTTTCCATGTAAAAGGAAATGGCGCCGTCATCGTGAGAAGCTGCCGGATCGTTACCGCCCGTTTCTGAATGTCGCTGRCATCGGAAACATATTCGGGAAAGAAATCCAGTATCTTTTCGTCTACACTTTTGATAAATCCTTTGTCTATAGCGATGCCGATGAGGGCAGATATCACGCTTTTCGTTACCGAAGCTACATGATGGGTATCACTAGCGATAAAGCTGTTTTCATACTTTTCAAATGCGATATAACCCTTATGCACAACAACAATACCATTTAGATTGTTATATTGGGTTTTAATTAAATGATTAAGTTCGGAAAACTTCTCCGTGTCCATGCCAAGAGCTGCTGGCTCCCTCGTCCGCCACTCTGTTGTTGGCCAGTAATCTCTTTGCATTATAGATACCTCCCGGTTAAGGACTTTGGATTTCCTTTCAGCACATCGGGTGAACCTTCTGCAATAATATAACCTCCTTCTGGGCCGCCGCCAGGTCCAAGTTCTATCATCCAGTCGCAGGAAGCGAGAACAGCCGGGTTATGTTCAATGACGATTACTGAATTCCCATTTGCTATAAGCTCGTCTAACAATTCAATGAGCTTTGCGGTATCATACAGACTAAGACCAGTGGTAGGCTCATCCAGTATATACAGGGTATTCCCTTTCCGTCTTCGGCCAATCTCTTTAGCGAGTTTTATTCTTTGCGCTTCACCGCCGCTTAAAGTGGGAGTGGGCTGACCCAGTTTTAAGTATCCGAGCCCCATTCGATCCATTACTTTCAAAGCTGTCACAATCACCTTGTTACCTTCAAAGAAAACAACCGCTTCCGAGACGCTCAGTTCTAAGATGTCAAAAATATTTTTACCTTTGTATTCGACCGATAACGTGTCATGGTTAAACCTTTTCCCATAGCATGCTGTGCATGGTTTTTCTATTTTCAAATTGCCGCCCAGCCAGATTGCCGTATGTCCACTGCCGCAGCATTCCGAACAAGCACCTTTCGAGTTGAATGAGAAGTGGCCTGAAATAAAATTCTGATTCACGGCTGCCGGCTGTTTGGCAAACAGGCTGCGAATTTTATCCCAAATGCCTATATAAGATGCAGGATTGGAGCTCGAGCTCCTGCCTATAGGTGCCTGTGATATTTCGGCATAGCCACAAATATGCTCCAAGCCCTCCAGCCTATCCGCAACCATTTGAGTCATCAAGGCTTCTACCTCATTACCCATTTCGGTTTCTTCGTTGCCTTCCTGCTTATTACGAAAATGGTTTTTCAGGAGAGGGAGCAGCGTATTTGAAATCAGCGAGCTTTTACCGCTTCCCGACATACCTGCAATCCCGACCATTACACCTAAAGGAATAGCAGCTGTCACATTCTTGAGGTTGTTCGTTTTGGCATGTCGAATGGTTAGAACAGGTACCGTTTCAATACACGGATGTTTAGTTCTGGACGGCATGGTCATTTTGCCTGAAAGATATTGGCCAGTGATAGACTCCTTGCACTGGAGCAATCCTTCTAAATCACCCTCATATATAACCTCTCCACCTTCAATACCCGCCATGGGTCCTATGTCAATAATGTGCTCCGCTATTTTGATTGCATTACTATGGTGCTCTACAACAATCACCGTGTTGCCCAGGTCTTTGAGTTCTTGTATAAATTTTAAAACATCCAATTTTTCAAACTCATGCAGTCCTGCAGTAGGTTCGTCGAGAACATAGATCATCGAATCCATTTTTGCATCCAAATGTGAATGCAGAAATAATCGCTGTATTTCTCGACCACTCAAAGTTGGCATTTCTCTGTAAAGAGAAAGATGACCGAGACGTGCTTTAATCAAGTTATTCGTTTTAAGCAATATTTCTTGCAGCAAGTTTTTACCCATCATCGTGAACGTGTTTTGCTGGCGTAAATCTTCAAGTACTTCATTCACTTCTGAGATTGTCATCCGCCCAAGTTGACCAATATGCTTGCCATTTAACAGCACTTCTCGTGCCTCTTCACCCACTCTAAATCCATAGCAATCGGAACATACAATATTAGCATACACACCATTTAACGGTTCTCCTCTATGAAGGCGAGTATGAAATATGTTCGTTAAACAGGCGCTGCGTTTTTCAGAATTGCCGTTTGCATAATGCCCATAGATGATTTCTCCCCTTACTTCTTCTGGTAGCTGTAAGAAAGGAATAGCTAAATATGAATGGAACTTCCTTTGAAATAATCGCAAATAACCAGGAGTTAAGCCGACTCCATCAAGAACCTGCTCCAAAGTCATTCGACTATCTGATACAAGCTTTTCTAGGTCAACTTCAAAACACGATCCTCGCCCAGAGCACTTGATACACATTCCATGTGGAGAAAGGTTGGAAAAATAACTTGGCGACAATCGCTCCTCGCTATTCCCGCATTCTAAGCAGAATAGGTTGTCATTCACAGCTGTTCCGCAGGTGGAGCAACGGATTGACCCTTCTCCAGCATAGAGCAGTGCCAACCTATTCATAATATTGGTCTTTGAGCCTACGGTTGAGCGCGTGTTGCTTTGACGGATCGTATTTTGCTGCACTGCTATGGCTGGGCTTAAACCTTGTATACTGTCGAATTTGTCTTCATTATCAAGCCCAGCAACAATACCTAAGGATTGCAAGTATTGCTTGCGTCCTTCCTCAAAAATAATATCGAACACAAGGCTGGATTTGCCTGATCCGCTGACGCCAGTTGCTGCCACCAGCTTGTTTTTTGGAATTGAAATGTCTATGTTCTTGAGGTTATGCACTCGTGCCCCTTTTATCGTTATGGTTTTCTGCTCCATTTCATCGCCCCTTATTCTAGATTTGACTATGCAAGAGGTCCTACCGGCAAATAAATATCTACGACATGTTTTGTTTGTGGGTTTGAGTCTGGTTCGCTGACATATACTTCAAAACTTGAGGTGTCACGAGGAAGATAACCGCTTTGGGGCAGCCATTCGCCGCATAAATAGTCCCAAGCCTCACTATACTCATTTTGGTATATTTCAAAATGACCTACAGCGTATTTGCCGGAAGGTATAATCATGATTCCGACATCACTATCCCCTTTTTCGATGAATTGGGCAGCGCTGCTAGGGATTGTCACACAAAGGCTGGTTCTTCTATGATGATCCTCTGTAATTTCCGGATGATCATGATAGATCGTCAACACTTTTATGCTGCTCGAATCGATGAAGTTCCATTTGCTTAAATAAGCGAACAGCTGTCGCAGGAGTGATTCAAAAACAAGCTTTAATTGTCCATAGCTGCCAAGATGTCTCACATAGGCAACATTCATCTCGCCAATCGTCTCAATGGTTACCTTTCCTTTTACCTTATTTTCATCATCCTTTTTTGTCATTTTCAGCGTACTTTCATGATAAGGAGATATTTTTATCAAGTCTTTGCAATTCTTGCGATATTGATTTCTATAATAGCTCGGGCTTACACCATAATAATTTTTAAACGCCCGTGAAAAAATCGAAGTATCCGTAAAACCAAATCGATATGCTATTGCCGTAACTGTCATATCTGGCCGATGAATGAGAAAATTTAGTGCTTTCTCCAGCTTCACTCGGTTTACGTATTGCAGCAATGATTCATTCACGATCCCTTTAAAAATTTTATGAAAGTGATACTTTGAAAACCCGGCAATGGAAGCAAGCTCATCTAGTGAAAGAGAATCACATACATTTGCTTCTATATAATCCTGCACTTTATGAATGCGACGCAAATACTCTTTTTTACTTTGAGATATTGTCATATATGATCCCTCCGCACCTTCAGGAGCAACATTACTCCATTACAGAATACAGAATAACATATGTTAAAATATGTTTTTCCAAAAACGAATTGAATAATGTATTACATTTGTGTATTGTTCTGGCATCTGATGAAGTTTAGAATGAATAAAACTTCAAGAGAAGCGAGTGAGGACTAAAATGAAAATGTGGATTGAAAAATGGAAACACCTTTTAGGCATTCTTTCCATTCCTCTTCAGGGGTTTATTTATATGGGGATTGCCAGCAATATTGGACCAGACATTATTTTGGATTATTTTTGGATAGATACTTTAATTCCTTTTGTAAAATGGTTTATCTTCCCTTATATAAGCTGGATGCCCGTTTTATATCTAAGCTTTTTGTATCTAGCTATTAAACATCGCCGTATTTATTGGCGTACTCTATTGATCTATAATATTTCCGTCATGGCGTGCAATGTTGTTTTCTGGTTTTTTGCTACCCTTGTACCTCGGCCCGATGTTGATGGCGCTGACTTGGCGAGCAGGCTTGTTAATTTTATTTACGAGTCTGACGCACCCTTTAACTGTTTTCCAAGTGTCCACTGCTTAACGAGTTATTTGCTATTCATAACTTTGAAACGTGAATTAGTTGTCAAACTGTCTGTTAGAGTCTTTATGTACATTTTGTTGTGGCTTATTATCATTTCCACTGTCTTCACCAAGCAGCATGCACTCATTGATGTATTTGGGGGAATTCTCTTCGCTGAAGTGACATACCAGATTGTCCATTATATCTCATCTCGAAATCAGCGGCGTGACAAGCTGGCTACTACAAGTATGTAGCGATGGACTTATGATCATTACAAAGGGCTGGAAAGTAGAGGTAACAAAAGGGAGGACCATCTCAGAAATCAGAAGTGGTCTTAACTGGAAGACTTACATAATGGGGAGTGGGTTTCCTGCAAACTTGCTTCCTCCAAAAAAGACCGTTCCCCTATTATGTATAGGAAAACGGCCGTCGCTTAATTTACTACTTCTTCCCGTTCTCCCCAAGTCGTCACTCTGACGCTAACTAGAGGCTTCGGATCGCCTTCGAATTTACAACTGAATGATAGCGTCTGTCCACCCGTTCTTACGATTGGCGCATCGGCGGAAGCATGAATGGTTCTTAGCAGATTCCAGTTCTGATCGTAAACTTTACCGATTCTGTCACCTTCACAAACGAGATATTGATTCACGAAAATTTCTGTATCAAACGTCATATAAACACCGTTCGTATAAAAAGTTGGACGTTTAATCGAAGCATCATCGTTACCATATGAAGGAATGACACGCAGCGTAAATTTAAGCGGTTGATCCGCATATCGGTTGAAGTACGTCCAATCTGCTCCCCCTGGCTGACCTGGCTGCAGCTCCGCCGGGTTGCAAACGAGCGGTTTTGAGATATGGACAGGGTATAAATTCCACTTCCCTTCACCTGAAGCTTCCAAATGCCAGTCGCTTTTCGGGTCCTTCAACCGTTCCCGTTGTTCGGATGTGAAGGCGCCGGCTTGTCTTGCTGTCTCCCACTCGCGCACGGATGTGAATACCGACTCGATGTTACCGTTTCGCCCAAGCACCTGCATATCGGCAAYTAAAGCAAAACCAGCGTTGAAACCTGCCGCTTTCGATAATACCCACTCTATTTCATCAGGTGACGTCGCTTCGAACTGATCGGAAGCAGAACGAACAAGAAACCATCCAAGCATTGACGGAATGAAGTTACGGGCAAAATACCGCTGGTTGGTAAGCCGCCATTCAAGCTGCCCTTCACGTGTTGCAGCACCCCAAGGCTCGCCCCAGTTGAACCTTGTGAATACATGCCACAAATAGTTCGGAACGACAATGCTAGCATCGTTAATAACTTCTTCTCCCCAGCCGTCATAACACATTTTCACAAAACGATTCACTCCGTACCCGTCATGACCTGTTGCATAGCAGCCTTCCAAACCATCAAATGATATTTGCTTCAAGCCCGTTTTCATAAATAGATCGTTGATGCGAACGCAATATTCGTCCTGCAGCTCAATGTTCGGGAAAAATACATCGTAAGGGTGATCCCATAGTCGACCTATAATCGTACCACTTTCATGCGTCGCGATGGTTGTTCCATTTGCTCCACGCTTAACGCCTGTCAGCTTCCAAGGCGCACTTTCTGTAACTCCATCATATTCTATTTGTTCACTTCCGATTTGTGCTGTATGCCGGAACAAATGTAGTTGAAACGGCGCGGGATCATCAACCTCGATACAATCTGCTTCTAAGTCAACCGTTGCAACTAATCGCGACATGCCTGCCATTTGCAGCCTTTCATCCGGCACTGGCGTTACATAGGAATCATTTAATGTCGTAAAGTTGGATAGTGTATGCACGCCGACATGAACACCCTCACCTTCTGCCATTGCCACAGAAGACTTTAAACCCTCATCCCCATTCGGGAAGCTTTTTGGCTTCAGAGTGAAATGTCCCCAATTGATGAATGGATCGGGATGATACACGTATTTGAGACCAGCCATTTTTGTAAAACGTACAGCTTCGGACATTGTAGATTCGGAGAAATCCGTAATCAGGTAGGATTGGTTTGCCATAGGCGATATTTTACCCCAGACCCCTTCGATCATAGGATGAGGCAGCCCTTCTCCAATCTCAATCGCTTCAATCGTCTCAAACACATGCTGTAACTCACAACCGAACAAAGCAATACTTGTTCCAACGATTGATGCGTCGTCCCCACTTATGGGCGCTACTTGAACAAGCGGTAAGTTCCATGCCGGACGACGAAAGCTCTTCAACCGATTTCTGGCAAATGCCTGCAGCAGGCTTCCTTCGCTTGTCGGCCATGCTGCGCAAACATCATACTCGAATTTACTATCGGATATTTGCGGACTGTCAGGATCCGGCTTTACGTTCCCGTTGTCCGAATAACTTTGCTGCACATTTTCCAATCGATCGAGCTCGATCGGCCACCCCCCGACAGTCTTGATGTTCAATGCCTGAAGGCCGATCGCGAATTGTCCATTATGAACGACACCAACCGATTCACCGATCGAACCGGCAACCGTTGTCATATACGGTCCCCATATGACCCCATCCACATCGGCGCCTTCAATACGCTGAATCTCAAATGTCGCATACTGCGATTCTTCTACAATTAATACATCGACCACAGCACCGGTATCTGCAAATTCAAATGTTATTAGCCCCAGTACCGCGTTCAAGGATGCCTTCGAAGGCACCTCCATTCGACCATCGATGACAATGCGAATAAGCACAGTAGTTTGTGTCATTGATGCATATGCATGATCTCTGCTATCGTTCATAGCTGTAATTTGACCTTTTTCGTTCAACTGCAACTTTAAGGCTCCAGCGTTTATGGTATACATAGTTCTCCTATCTCCCTGCTGCATAATTTTTCATTTAAGCGCATCCTTAGATCGATAACTAGCTTTTCAAAATGATTATGATTTTAAATTGTCGTCATATACTTGTTGCGCTTCGTTTAACACATCATCGCCGCCCATCTTTTTCCATTCAGCTACAAAACTATCGAATTCGCTCAGCGGTTTGCGACCCGTAATAAAATCTATAAAATTTTGCAGTGTATACTGTTTCAACTTATCTTGCGTTTCATTGTAGATGGGCTTGTTGAATGGTGCTAGAATATCAATATTTCTCGTTCCCTTGGCACGTGTATCCTTCGCAAGCTGACGCAGACTTTCTTCAGATGTATATGACGTTTGAAATTCGTAGTCATTGAACGAGCCTGCCATCGAGTAACCGCCAAGCCCTATTTTTTTGCGTTCTTTCTCGTCTGTATATGGAGCGATGAATTCAACCGTTCCTTTGTCACTCTTATTCCAATGGACACCTTTCTCTCCAAAGTTCATTTTTTCATAAATTTCCGGATCAAATTGGCTAGCTTCGAAAATTTGCATGTATTTAATCATTTTTTCCTGGTCTTTTTCTAAATGCTTACCGAACATAACACCCGATGCAAAGGCTGGGTTGTACTGTGATATGCCGTATTTCCCATCGGGTCCCTTAATTCCGCCTTCAATAGCAAAATTAAAGCCCGGGTACTTCTTAGCCAGCTTGTCATACCACTGTTCTCCACCAAGGAATGCGTTGCCCGGCAAGAACGCCCACCAATAATATTCAATCGCTCCTATTTTGTCCGTAAGCACTTTGTCTTCAACATTATTACCTTTATTAACGACAAATTCGGGATCAATCAATTCATTTTTATACCAACGGTTCAGAACTTCAAGCGCTTGCTTCGCGCCTGGTTCAATTTCTCCACGGACGATTACTCCATCTTTCTCACGGAATATATTAGGATAAGCATCATATGCGCCAAACACGGAGCTGAAAATAGATTCGATATTTTCACCTGCTGCAGTGATGCCATACGTATCTTTTTTACCATTGCCGTCAGGATCCTCGTTCCGGAATTTCGTCAATGCAGCTTCCATCTCATCAAGCGTTTCCGGTGTTTTTGTTATGCCTACTTTTTTCAACCAATCTTCACGAAAACCAAGCTGTATACCATCGATACCAATATCCCAGATGACCGGTAATCCATAGATTTTTCCATCTCTTCTTATATACTTAAATGGATCTTCCCCAAGGTAACGTTTTAGCCACTCCGTATATTTCGGCATATTTTGTTCAATTAATTGTTGCGGAATTTCAGCGGCAACATCCTGTTGGAGAAATTTATCGTAATCCGTAAACGATGGCTCTTTCCACCAATCTGGAATTTCCCCAGAGGATATGAGAAGGTTCAGTTTTTCTTTCATCGCTTCCCTGGTTGATGCAATACTTTCCAAATCGACGTTGTACTTCTCTTTCAGTGCATTTAATCCGACAGAGTCTGTCGTTTGATTCTCATCTAAATTCCAAAACATCAATTTCATTTTTTTATTCGTAGCTTCTCCATTAACTGCCGATTGTTTATTCCCATTATCAGTCTGATTACCCGAGGAATCATTTTTGCCGCATCCCGCCATGATCGACATCAGCAAGACTGTGGATAGCCCTCCTAGCAATATACGCTTTTTCATCATTTCAACCAGCCCTCTCTGTTTATGAAATATTATCTATTAGGGGGTTTACCCTTTAATAGCACCAATCATAACGCCTTTGACAAAATACTTTTGGATAAATGGATAAACGACCAGCATTGGAATGATCGAGAACATGACAACCGTGGCTTGCAGCTGTCGTCCCGAAAACTCTGTTGTTTTACCGATATTTTGAATGACGCTGTTAATATCCGCCATGTTGTTCTGGATAATAATTTTGCGTAAAACAATCTGCAGTACTTGCTTATTCGGATCTGAAATGTAGATCATGCTGTCAAACCATGCATTCCAGTGGCCCACACCTACCCATAAAGCAATCGTAGCTAGCACTGGCTTCGATAATGGTATGACGATCTGAGTAAAAATCCGCAAGTATCCTGCACCATCCACACGTGCCGACTCTTCCAGTTCTTCCGGAATCGAACGAAAAAAATTTCGCATAATCAACACGTTAAACGCACCAATCATACCTGGAATAACAAGCGACCAAATCGTATCAAGCATATTCAGTTCCTTAATAAGCAGATACGAAGGAATCGTCCCCCCAGCAAACAACATCGTGAACAAAATCATGCTTGTAAACGATCGGTTGAAGGGAAGGTCTTTTTTTGCTAATGGATAGGCGGTTATGGCTGTGAAAAATATAGATAATATAACACCCAGCGCGGTTCGAATAATCGTATTCCAGTATCCCGTCCATAGCGCATCGAACTTAAAGGCCAGCTTGTAGCTCTCGAACGTGAGCTGTGTCGGCAACCATATGAAGCCTGATGAATAAGCAGCACTGTCTGCTCCTGCGCCATCTAAAGAAATCACGACCTGCGTCCAAAAGGGATACAATGTGATAAAGATAATACCTGCCAGAATGAGATACAAAAAGACGTCGACTATTTTGTCTGCCGTTGATTTTTTTATGTTAATCATCGTTCTCGCTCCCTCGTCTAATTAAGAAAATTACCATATGGCATGCTCCTTGCCGCCGATCCATTTCACTATCTTATTTACGATAACGATCAGGATCAAAGCAACCACGGATTTGAACAATCCAACGGCCGTCGCGTAGCTATAGTTCATCTCAATTAAACCTTTACGATACACATAAGTATCGATTATGTCTGAAACGTTATACACTTTGACATTATACATATTGAATATTTGATCAAAACCCGCATCCAAAATACCGGACATTGATAGAATAAGCATAATGGCTATAACGGGCGCAAGCATCGGTATCGATATATAAACCATCCGTTTAAACCGGCCAGCTCCATCGAGTACAGCAGCTTCGTACAACTGCGGATCGATACTCGAAATGGCTGCGAAATAGATAATTGAACCCCATCCGAAGCCTTGAAAAATACTCGTCGCCACAAGTATGGTGCGGAAGTAACGATCATCCGCCAAGAATAACATCGGATCGCCGCCTAATAGTTTTACAATGCCATTGATAGGACCGTCCAAAGAAAACAACGTAAAAAATATCCCAGCCATGACAACCCATGATATAAAATGAGGTAAATAGGATACAGTCTGAGCTAACCTCTTGAATTTCATATTTGAAATTTCACTCAATAACAATGCAAAAATGATGGGTACCGGGAAACCAAACACCAGCTTGCTTAAACTGATAATTAGTGTATTTTTCAACACAGTGTAGAAATATGTGTCGTTCATGATCTTTTCGAAATGATGAAGTCCAGCCCATGGACTTCCGATGATGCCCTGTGTAATTTTAAAATCTTTGAATGCCAACAATACGCCGTACATGGGGAGATAATGAAATAGAATGTAATAGACAACTGCCGGAATCATCATAATCAGCAGCACACGGTATTGTTTATATTTTTTTATCTTCTCCCTCCTCAGCACCTGTTTCGTGCTAATTGCCCTAATCGTATCGCTCATTGCTTTATTCCCTCCTTTTTGTAAGCGGTTCCATTGTGCTAAAGAGAATATAACATAGGAAACTTATTTAATAATTATCAAATATTTTAGAAATGATGCAGTTTATTACGGAGTTAAAAAAACCCGTCCGGCTAGCCGGCGGGCGAAGTTGAATTTGGGAGAATAAGTTGTTTATACTGTGGAACTATACAAGCTTTGTGGAATAACGATGGTCATAACTGTACCATAGCCAAGTCGACTTTGGATGGAGATGCCGTATTTAGTGCCGAACCGCAGTTGCAGACGCTCGTTGACATTTTTGAGGCCATATCCTGTCGATTGCATCGTAAGTATCGTATCGATCGTCTCCTTCTCCATACCTGGACCGTTGTCTTCAATCGCGAAATTGACCGTCCCTTTACCAAGCCAGGCACTAACATACAGTAGACCCTTTCCATTATTTTTCTGTTTGATACCATGCTTGATCGCATTTTCTGCGAGCGGTTGAAGAATTAAATTTATTGTTGAATACTCGTTAACCTCCTCATCGATCTTATAAACCACATCGAAGCTATAATCACCCATAACCTGAATAATCTCAATATAGGATTTGATATTCTCTAATTCGTTACGCACAGTAATAATATTATTGCCTTGATTAAGAGCCGTTCGATAAAATTTCGACATAGATGTAACGACATGACTAATTTCCGGCGCATCGTTTTTGAGCGCTTTCCAATTGATGAATGAGAGCGTATTGTATAGAAAGTGAGGATTGATTTGCGATTGCAGCGCTTTCAGCTCGGCCTCTTTCTGAATGATTTTACTTCGATAGGTTTCATCGATCTGTTCATTAAGCCGATTAAGCATCTTGCCGAACCGATTGGTCAGTTCGCCGATTTCATCCCTGGCCTCACTTTGAACCTGTAGATCCAATTCTCCCCATTCGACCCGCTTCATTATCGCATTAAGTGAGAATATCCGTTTGATAAATGTTTTGGAAAAGATCGAAATAATGATCAGCAAGCTGACAATACAAGCAAGGATCACGATTAGCGTCGCATTAATGATTGAACCTGCGTTATGGGACACAAGCGCTGCGGGTACGAAACAATAGACCGTCCAATTAGCCTGCACGATCTTCTTCTTGACAAGAAACATTTCCGTTTGACCGATGCGTACCGTCCCCTCATTCATTTTCGTCATTTCTTTGAAGTCAAAGGCAATCAACTTTGCACTTTGATTCGCATATACGATCCGGTTATTGCCATCAGAAATAATGACAGCATACTCCTGATCGAGATCGGTAATGTTTTTGAAGAAACTGTTCTCATTAATTCGCATATAGACCATATTCGTATTGGGCTCTTTGAGAGTTTTTGGGAATTTATGAATGACAAACAGTTCGTTATCCTCATATTTCCATAGCGGTTCTATCCCCTTCATAGCTTCGTTGTACCATGGCTTCTCATTAACCCGTTTATATGAGACTACTGAATCGCCGAATTCTGGAACAGAGCTTTGCGTGTAAAAGGTAATTTTCTCAATGTCCTTGTCAAGGTTCATCATCATGATAAAATACGGATCCAAGAAATCTTTCAAATCCCGTGAAAGATTGACTAAGTCGATATAATCGTTGGCTACAATCTTCTGAAACATCTTCGTGAATAYGATCGATCGAATCGCATGATTGTAGCGTTCAACCGAATTGTCAATATTCTGAGTAACGGTATTCACATTCTTATCAATCCCTTGCAGTGCCTGCAATTTGAGCATGTCCTTTGATTGATTGTAGGCGTATATGCCAAGCACCATAATAGGAATGATAATAACGATTAAATAAGAAAGAAATAGTTTTTGATTAAACCGTAAACGATTGAATAATCCATAGATCAGCCGTTTCATCGTTTATGCCTCTTCTCTGCATTTAGAAGGCGTTCGACCAAAATGATTTTTGAATAACGAGCTGAAGTAGGAAAAGTTGCTATAACCAACATCCTGGCCGATATCGATAATTTTACGATTGGTTGTTATAAGCAGTTCCTTTGCCTTTTCCATTCGGTGCACGGTCATGAACTTATTAAGACTTATCCCTTTCTGTTTCTTGAATAGATGGCTCAAATAACTAGGAGATAAATAAACCCGCTCCGACAATAATTCCAATGACAAGTCAGCCTGATATTCGTTCTCGATTATTCGGACGACTTCATCGATCGCTTTGGAGGTCGCTTCCAAATTCGTTTCGCAGAAAGACTCGTTTTCCTTTAGAATACTCAGTACTACTTTACGCAAATCGCTCAACTTTACCGTTTTATAGATGTCCTCCAAACTATGCTTGAATCTATCGTTATTCTTTTTTATAGAGGCATTGAATGCAGCTTTGACAATTTCGGTGCACACATATTTTACATAGATAACCGTTAAATGCTCACTGTTTTGTAGAGCATCAAACAGTTGCTCGACATACAGTTGCGCGATATCATATCGGTTGTGCTGAATATTTTGCGTCAATTGCGTTAACACATCATTTACTACTGCTGTCATATCGCCCTGAGCAAATGATGTGCGGTTTGCCAGCATCACCGTACCCTCATCGAAAAAGAACTTGTTTTCCAGCATCGTTTCCATTTCGTGAAATTGTTTGTGGAGCTGCTTCACATCATCCATCAATCCACTGATCACAACACAGATATCATTATCGTACATATCCTGGAATATCCGGATCAATTGCTGGCCAAGCTCCGTTATAGCTTCCAGCGACTCGTCGGGGGCTGTTTCCAAGAACAGCAACGCTTGAAACTCATTCAAGTGAATAAAATCGACGTTGCGATGAATGAGTTCGCCCAACTGCTCTTCAATATCGAGATCAAGCCGATCGAAAAAGCGTTTACGAGAATCCAGCATCAGCATCCGCATGTAAGGATACTTATCGAACCTGCCGGCAGGCACCTTCAGATCTCGTTTGTCATCCGTCTCCTCTGCCTTGCTGAGTATAATATCGGTAAGCTGCTTCTGCTTTTCGTATCTGACTTCCTTCAAATAGGCAGCTTCTAGCTTTTCCTGCTGAACCTTCAATTTCAACGCTTCCTCGCAAAGCTGGATGATCTCGGTCATATTTTTAATAAATTCGCTAACCTGCACAGGTTTTAATATATAATGGATTGCCTTCAGATCGATTGCCTTCTGTGCATACTCGAACTCACCATAGGCGCTCATAAACATCGTTTTGATAGACTTACCTAGTTCACGAACCTTCTCTGCTAGCTGTAATCCGTCCATCCCGTTCATCCGGATATCGGTGAGCAGGATGTCTATATCATGGGTTTCGATATACAAGAGAGCGCTTTCACCACTGTCAGCTTCAAAGATCTCCAAATGCAGTCCATATTTATCAACGAGAAACCTAACGCCGTCCCGTTCGAACTTGTCATCATCAACAACAAGCATTTTTAACAAGTACATCACCACATTTCGCCAGAAATATTTTCAACGGAAGTTTACCACTAACATAAGCTATTCATATACCAATACAGTACTATACTTTCCAGTTCATTAACAAACACATCTTTGCCAACCAGATTAGGGTTCAATGTTCTTCGAAAATTTCTCTCATTTTGGAATCGTGCTTTCACCCGCCTTTTAGTTAGATCAAGCATTTAAGCGACTAACAGACGAAGATAAACTCCTGATTCATTCTGACCAAGGCTGGCACTGCTAAATGAAACCGTATCGGCATGCCTTTGAAGAACATGGTATCAAGCAAATGATATCCCCCAATGAACTATCAAAATATATCGATTATTACAATCACAAGAGTATTAAGACAAAATTAATAGGAATGAATCCGGTACTGTACCGGATTCATTCCCAGAAAATCGCCTAATAAAATAATCCGTCTAACTAAATGGGGTCACTTTAATACCTCTACTCAGCTTTTTTAAGCTTCACATGATTAAAGAGTCAGCCTCCGAATAAAGCCAAACAAGCTGACGCCGTTAAAATACCGGAGCCCGCTTCCAGCACATTGCGCTTTTCAATTATATTTTATCTGCGGCCTTGTCTCCTCCCTGCCTATTTATATGTTTTTAGCTGCTTCTAACTCTTTTACAATTTGCGGGAATAACTTATCTAATTTATAGAAGTAGAGAATAACGACCATGAGCGCACTAATGATGATGGGCAAATAAATGTACATGAACAGGATTGAGGAACGAGCGGATTCGCTAATATGCTCCTGACCACCAACATAACCTCCAAATGCGAGCATCCAACCGACTATCGCGGCGCCAAGCCCGCTGCCTGCCTTTAAGCCGAAGCTTCCAGCGCTGTAAACTAAACCTTCTGTTCGCATGCCTGTTTTCCATTCTCCGTAATCTACGGTGTCTGCAAGCATCGCGAACATCGTTGCAGCTAATGGAACCCCGCCAAGTGATTTGATCACCGACGCGATGATTACRATTTTAATGCTAGTTGGATCAATAACCGTAATCGTTGCTCCCAAAATTGTGATGGCTAACCCTAGGAGTGAGGAATTACGTTTACCGAACCTTTTAATAATCGGAGCAACAAACAGCAAGCCAATTAACAATGGGATAAAGGAAATAACACCGAGAATGGACATCAATTCAGCATTACCTAAAATATACTGCGCGTAATAAATGTTAACCGCTGTATTAACCGACGTCATAATAAAGCTTAGAATCATGAAGACCACGAGCAGCGCCCAATACTTATTGCGGAAAAGCGCTTTCAAAGAGCCGCTAAGAGGGACCGTATTTTGGACTACTGCTGGCTTAACTCTCTCTTTCGTCGTACGGAAAGTAATCAAGAACAACACCGCTGCAATCGCACCATAAATAGTAAACGTCATCATCCATCCCTGTTTACCGCCACCGAATGAATTTACGATGGGAACCGTCATGGTCGAGACGAGCACCGCGCCAAAGATAGCCATTAACATACGGAATATGTTAAGCAAAGATCGCTCATAAGGATCTTGTGTAATCAATGAGTTCAACACACCATAAGGAACGTTCGCTCCTGAATAAATAATGTTGAGAATGAGATAGGTCACGTAAGCGTAAATATCTCCAACGCCATACCCAAGCTTCTCCGAAAATGAAAGTTTAGTCTGTTCCATAGTAGCAACCTCGATTGTATAATTATTTTTGTCCGTTTAGTTGGAGGAGAAGCTGTTCGACCATTTCATCTGAAAAAGCACCTTTAAATGCCAAACATCCAAGCCAGAGTACATATCTGCTTTTTCTTCCAATGTCATTTGTGAAACCATTTTCTTTATGTCACGATTCATTTTGAATCCCCCTTAAATAAACTCACAAACTGTAAAGCGTTTTCATTTTTTACTACACACTCATTATAGATGATCAAAAAATCGGAAATATGGTATGATTATTTGAATAACAGTAAATTTATTTGGAGGCATTAGATGGAATTTAATCCTTCCTTTTTAGCTAAATTACTTCATGAGAGCTTGCAGCTGCCTGTTTATTGGTTGAGTGCGGATGATCCAAGCGGGCAGGAATATTTCGAATCCAACGCTCCTATCCCATTTTCCGCCTTACAAAATCCAGAATACTTCCAGCAATTAATAAAACGAACCTGGGATAAAACTTTTCCCGTTATTCAGACAACGGAGTTCGAGGAATTTTTTATCGTGCAGCCCGTTTATTCGAATTTGAAGCGAGCAGGAACCATTATTATAGGTCCCTCAATTGATTATGTTCCTTCCGAGGAAACTGTTCGAAATCTCATGAATGACAATAATATTCCAAGAAAACTCCATCCAGCTTGGGTTGAATATATGCGCAGTCTCCCACTTGTTTCCAAGCAGAGATTATTTCACATTGGCATCATGGCACATTGGATTGTCAATCAAGAGGCGTTAGCATTGACGGATGTTCTTGAGTATAATTTCCGGTTGGACCAACGTTTTTTGTCAGAGGAAGCTATCGAGCTATCGATGTCTAATATGAAGGAATTTTCTAATCTTCACACGAGCCAGGAATTTGAACAGATATTATTACGGCATATTAAGAACGGCGATAAAGCTGCACTTAAGAATCTATTCGTAATAGGTGTAATTGGGGAGGCAGGCACACTATCCAAACGAAGTCATTTGAGAAGCCGCAAAAATATTGCCATCTGTGCAATTGCTGTAGCCATTCGAGCGGGTATGGAGGGTGGACTGTACACTGAGCTGGCATATCGCTTAAGCGATACTTACATTCAGCATATCGAGGATTTAACGGATGTTCGCTCGGTTGAAACCGCGATGATAGACGCCTTCTTAGATATTACGGATCGCGTTAGCGAAAATCGGAAAGGCACCGTTTCTAAGCCAATCGCGAAATGCCGAGAATACATTTTTAATCATTTATATGATGCGATTTCTATCTCTGAACTGGCTGAGCTGACTGGACTTAACGGTACCTATTTATCCACCCTTTTCAAAAAAGAAACGGGACTCACGATCAGTCATTTCATCCATCAGGAGAAAATAGAAGAAGCTAAGAAGCTGCTCGATTTCACAAGTGAGTCGGTCTCAACCATCGCTACTCGTTTGAACTATTATGACCAGACTCACTTTATTAAATCGTTTAAAAAACATGCCGATATCACACCTAAGCAGTATCGTGATCGAAAACGGAATGGAGATAAAAAGCCCATAAAAATATCCCCTTCAAGTTTGCTCTCTTGAGTGACCACTAAAAGGGAAAGTGCGCGGGCTGCGCAGTCAGTCCGCGTGAATGGATCAGTTGGAGCCATTGCAGCTATGCAAAGAGAACTGCTCTGCGTTATTGAGTTTACGATAGGGCAAGAGAAAATCACCGAGGTTGATTTAATTTCGATCCTCTCTCGAACGGCTGCTAACCTTAATGGTCAAAAGCAATTTGCCCCTCTTTACTGCCAGCAACACATTTCGTTCCCAAAACTCAGCTGGCGGAAGAAAATAAAGCATTAGACTGGGTTTCTTTATTCCACGCTGATTCTCAATTGTAATATCGTCGGACTTCATACAATAAGTTTTAGACTGACCTCAGAAATTGAAACAGCGACAGCCAAGGACAAAAAACAAAGTCCTAGACTATCGCTGTTTCATTGAACTAACGTTCCTCGTTAGCCTAATCTTCTTTTCAGAAACTTACCGTCAAAATCAAAAACAACAGGTGCTCCTTTTACTTTTGGAGTCCACCCTTGATCAAGCGACTGACAAATAAAATATTCAACATCTCTTGGTCTAATGATTTTAATATTTAGATGTTCTGTATTAGGGAAGTTTACCCAAACACTGTCGATATCTGATTCAACGTAAACTTCAAGCCGCATTCCTCTAGTGATTTCATGTTCAGCTATCAAGATTATATATCCGCTTCCTGGGGAGATAGTCCATATGTAATTGTCATCTCTGACTGATATTCTTCTGGAACTCTTTTTGTTTATTGTCATTCGTTTCTCCCTTAATTAAAGTATCATTTCAGCAAGATGTGACTCTGTAAGCACTATGGAATGAATGGTGTTGTCTTTAAAAGTCATTCCGTCTACCTTCGCTCCCGAGAAATCTGTACCATCTAGTGAGTTACCAACTAACACTGCATTATTAAAAATACAATTAGTAAAAATACATGCTTTTAGATTTGAATTGATAAACCTCGAGTTTTGAAAATTCGAACCAGCAAAATTCACCGAGAATAGGCACTCCTCAAAGTTGAGATTTGATAAATCAACTTCAGTTAAAACACCGTCTTCAACACAAAGTCTTGAGAATGACCCTTGTCCCTGTTGAATCATTTCCAAAAATCCAACCGCTGTAACTTCGCTGTTCATCCCCACACCCCCGTAACCTACTTGATGACTATGTTTCTACACTGCTACCACGCAAACCTGCCCGTTGGCGTAACGACGAAGGGCTGCCACGCGGCAGCCCTTTTAGTTTTCAACTATCGTTTCCCGTTAGGTCAATGAAGACTTCAAAACGAGCTATTCCCACATGCCAGTGAGTTCCATGCCGTTATCAGGGAAATGGAACCGCCTTGCATCCCCGAGGGTGTTATTGCGCATATTTGTTTCGGCCTTGCACCTACTCCATATGTAATCACAGCTCTAACCTGCATAGGGCTTTCATTCACCTCGAACACAAGATCCGCATGGCCCGTGCAATAGCAACCATCGTCATATTCAGCACGAACGTTACTGAAGGATAGTAATCGAACCCCTTCTTCTTCAGCCAACTGCTTCCAAGCGCTTTCCTTGCTGCCCGCGGTCTTCCGCCCTTCCCAGCCAAACAATTCCGCAGCTCTGTCGTAGTTTTGCTCCTGAACTGCTTTCAGGAATGAAACGGTTTGCTTTTGTATACCTATTGGGTTCCAAAACAAGGTTACTTTGTACAGCAAAAAAATCATGCACAACAACCCCAAATAACCTGCCGATTTCACAAGTAGTTGATTCATTTCTATCCTCCCTCCATTCTATACAGTAGACGAAACGGATAGGGAAAGTGTTACGTTAATCTCCCCATTTGTTGAGAAAACGGAAGTCATTATGTCGGCCGCCGTTTCTTATGTTCATTGAGCTATCGTTCCCCGTTAGTTGAACATCCATCGTCAGACTTCTTAAGTTTTTATAGTCAATCTTCGCAACAATATTGCTCCCTCAGATTTAAAAACCTTCTCGCGTCTTATAAAATCCTCAACTTCAGATAAATTTGCCGGCCTATATCCAGGACCACCACATCCACAGGAATGATATGTAAAACCGTTATTATATAACAATTCTACCTTCATCCACTGTTTAAGGTCATTTTGTTTAAGTGCTTTAAAATCATGTCCCATATCCTTCATTATTTCGGTACATTGTGGGCATTTATAATATCTAATTTTGGATCTCAGTTTTATCTAGTTTTGAAGCAGAAGTTTGTTTGAAAACCTTCCTGCATTTAAAACACGCGTAAATATCCTTATATGGGCCGTAAATTGCATATCGACACATAAATGATCACCTCCATAGATTAGCTGAATCACAACTTGCGTTATCTGCTTTTCTCATCCGTCTTAGCAAAAAAAAGGATAACATTATTTTACCACGCTAACCTGCCCGTTAGCTTAATGATTTAGCGAATTTCCTTCAACCAAAAGAACCCTTTTCGAACGAGGTATAGAGCCGAGCGTATGTACCTCCCTCGAAGGATATTCCTATTTCGTATCTACACTAATGACTTCTCGCAGCCCACTGCAATTTTCCTCAATACAAAAAGGTTCCGAGTTTCCGGAACCTTAAGGAACAGTACAATACTCACATGTGGTTTTCATTACTTTGAATTCTCAATTGCTTCTCTTAAGGCTTTTGCTAGATTACCTTTAATAATTTCATGACCTAAATGTATTTTTTTATCATCTAAAAAATCAAAACCTTTTTGCTTCTTTGTAGGAGTTAAAGAATAACCTTCTTCCCTATCACATGAGTATATAACTAATTTTTTCCCTTTTATTGCTTTTTCATAGCCTTTTACTCCTAAATACTTCTCAAGCGGAGTGATGTCGTTTTCCACGGGAGTTAGAGAATGGCATTTCTGAAATACATATTCAAGCGCTGACTCAATTTGTTCCTCACTGTTAGGATTTTCAACCTCCTTTACTACATCAATGTTTGCAATAACTCCTCCCCACTTATTAATAATTCCATTAGCAATCATAATAATTCTTTTACCGTAAACATAAATATCAACTTGTTTGTATTCCATACTGATTTTCCTCATTTCAAAATATGATACACGACCTAAACGCCTATTTCTGCTGGGTCATTCAGCTGCGTTCGCAAACTACTCCATGGTGCGTTAAACTAACGATTCCCTTAAGCTTAATCCTCTAGAACGTTGCCTAACGACTTTATTGATCAGGATCCAAGTGAAGTTGTGATATGTTTAATGACGGTTTCTTCATTGCGCTCCAATCTGGTGGATCAGTGAAGAAAGTCTTCAGTCGATTAAAGATTTGTTCTCGCTCTTTGAACCAATAGGTACGCTCATTAATCTCAAAGCAGAGGATGAGCGCAATATCAAAGGGTTGATTTGCCTCACTAAATGAAAATTCATTCACGATTGTTTGTTCGTCGATTCCTCCCGAATCACTAAGGTCCTCGTCGTCTTCAATCTTTGAGTTGGCAGATGTTTCTTCACGAAGTTGAATGTGTTGTTCGAATAATTTCTTAGCTTCGTTCATATGGGAAATGAATCTATTCGGATCAAATAGTAATGAAAAATAACCCATCAACTCTTCGAACAATCCTCGCTCAGTGAGACCAATTTCTATTCTGGTAAAACCATGTGTTAAGCCGGGCTTTACCTCTTCCATATAGGAATAGTTGAAGCGAGCTAAGTTTGCCGCATAAGAACTTCTGCCAGTACGATAGTTGTAGAAAGAGCTGCACAGCAACCAGACAAGAGGTGGATAAATCCACCAAAAATATTTATTATGGTCTCGATATAAATTACGATTGGCTGTCCCAAGTAACTCAAAATAATCTGCCAGTTTACCGAGCTCGCCATTCTCATATAACGGACCTAGTAATCCTCGAAACTCATAAAGTCCTAAAAAAAAGTGGTTGTCGATTGAGTATCCTTCATTCAGATCTCCCCGATTCCTTTCCTCCGTTCGCTCGATATTCTCCTTTAACCCTTTATAAAACAATAGTCGATCATTCAACCGTATACACGCTCCTATATAACCAATGATTCCTATTTCAATCCTGGCTCCTAATCTCCTCATACTAACACATATTGGAAGTATCCTGCCCGTTAGCGTAACGACGAAGGGCTGCCACGTGGCAGCCCTTTTAGTCTTCAACTATCGTTACCTGTTAGCGTAGTGCTCTAGCTCCACAAACCAATCCCCTAAGTGATCTGGAGAATGGGCATCTGACCCGTATATACACGAAACCCCATGGTGCCTACATTTAATCAGGAACCATTCAGGTACATACGCTTTCCCACATGTATCTACCCTTAATCCTGCCGTGTTCACATCAAGTCCAACATTCATTCTAAGGAGGAGCGGAATAATTTTCTCCATGCGATCTTTGATTTGCCCTTCATCTATTTCAGGCAAGACGGTTTTAAATTTTTCAATTAGATTAATATGTCCAATTCTTTTCCGTATAGAGAATTGGGAGATCCACTCAATTGCTTCTTCAATATAGTTGTAGTACTCATCAACAACCTTCTCCATCGTTCCGTAATGCTTTAATATATATTCTTTAAAATAATCTGGTCGGTAATCAATTAATCACATTCCACCCATACCGGGTATATAGTACACAGAATAAATAATGTCTTCTAAATCCTGATCAAAGTCATCTATTATTCTTTCAGTGAAATCAAGTTTACCTGGTAAGTAATCTAGCTCTAAACCAACAGCAACATCTATCTTTCCATTGTATTCTTGTTTTTATGCTTGGCATGTTCGATGTACAGAGAAAGCTCACTGTAAGGCATTGCTAGCCTTTTATATAACGAAGCATCATCGATCCAGTTCAATGGTAAAGGGGCATGTTCACTGAGCGTGTAACGCTCGAATCCTAAATTAATCGCTCGTTCTAAATATTCTTCTTGTGAAGTGCCACTACCATGATGACAGTATGGGGTATGGGAATGATCGTCCCATTTCAAATGAAGGTTCCTCCTTATACAAATTGACTGACGGCTTGACTCTTGTAGAGATATCTAATTGTCTAAAGCCATGTTTATCCTCCCAATAAATAACACTTCATTCTTCTATTACAAGACCCTTCTCTTTACACCATTCCATAACTAATTCCTTCACCTTTTTTTCTTTGAATTCATACCATTGTCTTTCGACGTCATGTTCAATGATTCCATCTTTAAATCTTCTAAATGCTCCTCTTCCTTGAATAGCTCCAAACAATTTTTCTCGAACCTCTGCTTTGTCTAATGTCTCAATAAATTCTTCTATTAGTTCATACTCATGGAACTCGTTTCTTAATGTGAATTCGAGGTAAACCTCGTCTTCATCCTCTATAATTTTTATGGCTTGTTCAATGTTCTCTCGTTCCCAATCCGGATAATTGTCAAGCAGCTCTTCATCTTCTGCCGCTCTCATCTCTTCTCTCGATAATGTTATTACTTCTCCTGTCTGGATGTTTAAGTATGTTAGGGTCTCATCCATTTGAATTTCAATTTCAGTAATTAGATCATCTAATTTTACTGTTGCTTTTCTCTCCATTTCACATCTGTCCTTTCATTGAGATTCCTTCTACAAAACAGTTTATTCAAATTACCAAAATAAATCATAGAGGAGCTGCTTTTAAACATGTAACTCGTCCTCAACTATCATCAGACTTTGCAAATTAAATCCGCAGCAACAGCAGCAGACTAGGACGCGAAATAAAGATCTAGACTGCCATTGCTATGGCTACGACTTTTCAACTATCGTTTCCCGTTAGCGTAACGAACAAGCATGTCACCCTGGTTAAGCACATCCTCTGAATAAGGTAATAACCGTACCGAATAGTGCTTTTGAATACACTTATATCCACGTTTGAAACGATTTATTAACCATCTTTACATTGTTCATTTTTGCCCAGCTCTTTAAATCCGAGATGCCTCTATCTTCATCCTTTGAATACCTAAATGCCATATCCAATGGGACGATCTTCCTCCTGTAAGGTAATATCCCAATAACAGGTTTAAAGTACCCCCTGGTCATTATCACTTTAATATCCCTTGAATTAATTATATTCCCATTTAATATGATTTGCTCATTGGATAGGCATAACACGGTTGGTTTCTTAAAAAATGTTCTGTACAATGCGAGTAAC
>NZ_JBFTPZ010000039.1:0-74279 GCF_056398745.1 Paenibacillus sp. 01T424
TTCGTAATCCGCGCGGGTTTCGTAATCCGCGCGGGTTATGTAAAGGCTGTTCATGATGGTCAACAATTCCATAACTAATAAGTATAAATTAAGCAAAAGAAGACTAGGGCGTTATGCCTTAGTCTTCTTTGTTATGAAGAGCACGATGAATCATCGATGAAATAAGATTGACCCTATTCATTAAATGTGTTAATTTGGTAAAAATCATCGGAGTGGAGCGTGCTTATGCCGAAATCAGCGATATTAATTAAACCAACGATCGAATACCGCGACGCGTATATATCCTTTTATGAGGACTGGATAAAGAGCGGTGAAGATATGGTGCCGTGGGTCATTGAGAGAGAACCGGAAGATTTTAATGCCATGATAGATTTTTTGTATGCTGAAGATACTGAATCCAAAATATCAAGCAGTGATCGTGTTCCTCATTCCACTTATTGGCTCCTAAGTGAGGACAACTTAATTGTAGGAGCGGTTAATATTCGGCATCGATTGAATGAAAAACTGCTCAATCAAGGCGGCCATATCGGATATGGCGTTCGTCCATCGGAGAGAAGAAAAGGGTATGCCAATATCATATTATCAAATACGTTGGAGCTGTTAAAAGATTGGGGTCATCAAAAAGTTCTAGTTGTTTGTGATAAAGGGAATACCGGCTCAGAAAAAACGATTTTAAAAAACGGTGGCGTGTTGGAATCAGAATTCGTAGAGGAAAATGGCAATATTATTAAAAGGTTTTGGTTAGGCCTATAATCAATGCAGTTAGCTATTTTTTTAGCATTTGCAAACCATAAGCAGGTTTCCGTCGGGGTCTTTAAAGCTGAAAAAGTGACCATGTTCAATTTCGCTTACAAGCTCTACATTCTTATCACGCATGAACTGAAAAGCAGCATGGATGTCATCCGTATTAAAATGAAAAATAGGTGTTCTTGCATAAGTATCTTCTGTATAGATTTTACTGTCTAAAACAAGGTTTTGGCCGTTGTTATCTAAAGGAATACAGCATAAATGACCTGCAATGATATCATAGGTAGGCTCCAATTCAAGAATGGAGCAATACCATTCACGAGCTTTTTCAATATCGCTGACCGTAACAAAGATTGCTCCTACTCTATTTATAATAATACCCATCATGAAACACTCTCCTTTAGTTTTACATTTATTCTATCATGCTTAGTAGGCGAGTTCACTTCATTTTTCCATCATTAGTATAAAAAAAGAGGTTATTCCAATTGCTCGGAATAACCTCTTTAACTTATTGATCGCGAAGCAGCTTCTTATCAAGAATAAATGTGCCAAATGGAAGGAAAGCTGCGATAAACGCTGCTGCTGCCTTGAGAATCGACCAGCGGTGTTTAATCCAAACATGGAAGACAGCAAGGATATAAAGAACGAATAAGAGGCCATGAAGTCCGCCTACAATAGTCACAGGTTCTGGAATATCAGCCCAGTATTTGAGGGGCATTGCTATTAAAAGTAGTAATAGAAAAGATAACCCTTCGATGAAACCAACGACCCGCAGACGACCCATTGCGGTTTTAAGCATTAAAAAACCTCCATTTAATAAGATTGCGAGCGAGGCTCTAGTCCTGCCCACAATAGTTCTACGATTTCGAACGCGGCTTGTTCCACTGTTTTTTCATTATTAATGATTTCTTTACGGTTTCGTACCGTTAACATAGCTGTAAAGACATGAGCAAGCAACATCGAATCACCCCGTTTGATTTCGCCCTCGTCCATTGCCTTCTGAAATACACTCCCAATTAATTCGTGTATCGCTTGCTCACTCGTACGAATGCTCGTTATTTGCTCCTCAGTCAAACCGCTGGATGCTTCCCGCATCATCGTTTCAAACTCAACATGAGCATTGTTCATATGGCGCTCAGCAACAACAAGCATTCTTTCCTTCAGTGACCCGGTGCTGCTAACAATTTTTGAAGTTTGATCATAAGCCATCTTTAGAACAAATTGAAGACATTCCGTGAACAAAACGCTTTTATTATTAAAATAATAATAAACGCTTGCTTTAGTAACCCCGCATGCTTGGGCTACACTTTCTAATGAAACTTTTTCGAAACCTTGCTCCATAAATAAAAAGGCTGCTGTGCGCAAAATTTGCTGCATCGTCTGAATTGAACCTGTGCCTTTGGGCCGGCCTGGTTTGCGTTTTATTTGGTCCTCGCTCATCGACATGCCCTCCATTCATCAAATTGTAATAAATATGAATTGATTAATTAACCTTTCGGTATATATAATTAAATTATCGCTTGAGTTAATTTTAAACGATATTAGTCGTAATGTGAAATGGAGGATTTGTCAAATGATCGAAAGATTAGCAGGAATGGTCGCTGGACGACGTACAAGGTGGATAACATTAGTTGCGTGGATTGTATTAGCCGGGCTGGTAACTGTATTTCTGCCAGCTGTGGGCGACAAAGAAGTAAGCAATGCTCCAAACCTAGAGGCTGACAGCCCGTCCGTTGTCGCTGATGAGTTAATAAAAGATAAGTTTCCAAGCTCCTCTGGCATTCCAGCATTGGTGGTCTGGCATCGAGAAGGCGGCTTAACAGAAGCGGATTATGCGCTTATTCAAAAAACGACGCAGAAGATTGTTGAAAATCCGTTGAAAGAGCAAGGCGAGGTTATACCTCTTCATCAAATGCCTTTACCTGCTTTGCAAAAATTTGCTTCTGAGGACGGAACGACACTCGTTCAGCCGATTCAGTTCGGTGAAGCAACAGAAACTGAAGTTTTGAAGGAAAATATTGAGTCCATTAAAGCTATCATCGGAGAAGCATCAGGTAAAGAACCTTTTTCCATACCTATCGATGATGATGCTGAATTAAGCGTGCGTGTCAGTGGTCCAGTTGGTATTTCGGTTGATGCAACCGATTTGTTCAAAGGAGCGGATGTATCACTGATGATCGCAACAGTACTTATCGTACTAGTCTTGCTGCTCCTCATTTACCGCTCACCGATTCTTGCTATCATTCCACTAATTGGTGTTGGATTTGCTTATGCTGTTACAGGACCATTGCTTGGCTTTATGGCAGGTGAAGGCTGGATAACGGTGGATGGTCAAGCTATATCCATTATGACTGTGCTCTTATTCGGAGCGGGTACTGATTATTGTTTATTTTTCATCTCGCATTTCCGTCAAGAGCTTACTCGTGAAAGTGACAAAATGAAAGCACTAAAACGATCGTTCAAGGACGCCTCAGGTGCTATTGCAATGAGCGGCTTTACGGTAGTTCTTTCTTTGCTAGCTTTGCTTGCGGCTAAGTACGGTGCTTATGATCGCTTCGCAATTCCATTCAGTTTATCGATCCTTATTATGGGAATCGCAAGTTTGACGCTGGTTCCGGCATTGCTTTCGATTATTGGAAGAGCTTCCTTTTACCCGTTTATCCCGCGTACAGATGCGATGGGGCATGCACATGCGGACAAAAAAGGAAAAGTGTACCGTAAGCCGAATTCGGAGAAAAAGCTCGGCTCCAAAATTGGAAATCTCGTAATAACGAAGCCGTGGATGGTCGTTATCACCTCTGTTTTGATACTAGGAATTTTCGCAAGCTTCTCCAGTCAAATTAAATTTACTTATGATCTGCTGTCTTCTTTTCCAGAGGATATGCCTTCAAGAGAAGGGTTTGAAGTGATTTCGAAGTCATTTACGCCAGGAGATTTAGCGCCGATTACAGTGGTTGCTGCGACGGATGGTGCAGTACCTGAGTTAGCAGAAAAACTTGCTGCTGTCCCGCTTGTAGATCATGTTCAGGAGCCGCAGCCGAGCGTTAATGACCCTAATTTACTATCGTATACGGTCATCTTGAATACGAATCCATATTCCCAGGAAGCAATGGAGACGATTCCGTTACTCCGTGCGGCGGCAGAAGCTGCGCTTACGAATGGAAACGTTGCTGAGGCTGATCAAAAAGTATGGATCGCTGGCCAGACAGCTACACAATATGATGCTAAGGTGCTGACGGATCATGATAATAATGTCATTATTCCTTTAGTTATCGGACTCATCATGATTCTGCTGTTTGCTTATTTAAGATCCATTACTGCAACATTATACTTAATCGGCACTGTATTGCTGTCGTATGCAGCCGCACTAGGCTTGGGCTGGGTGATCCTGCATTACATCATGGGCGTTGACGCCATTCAAGGTGCAATTCCGCTTTATGCATTCGTTTTCCTCATTGCGCTTGGTGAAGACTACAATATATTTATGATCTCAAGCATTTGGAAAAAGAGCAAAACGCTGCCGCTGAAGCAAGCCATCAAAGAAGGGGTTAGCGAAACGGGCGGTGTTATCACTTCAGCAGGACTTATTCTTGCAGCTACGTTTGCCGTGCTTGCGACGCTTCCTATCCAAGTGCTTGTCCAGTTTGGCCTCATAACAGCGATTGGGGTATTAATGGATACCTTTATCGTTCGTCCATTCCTCGTACCGGCTATTACGACTTTACTAGGCAAGAGAGCGTTCTGGCCAGCAAAAGTATCGCTAGTAGAGGAATCCAAGCAAAAGGCAAAAGGATAATAACTAAAAAAGCTGTTTCGATCGTAGCTTCCACTACGGGAGAAACAGCTTTTTCATTGCTATAAATGAAACATTTTCCCAAAAGAAACCGTCTTAACCTAAAGGCATAAATGCCTGCTATAGAGAAAAGGTTGGGGGAGTAGATATGATTAATAAAAAACAGAGACTTTCAGTTGGATTCATTTTCATATTTTTTATTAGCAGCTTATTGATTATGCCATCGAATGTCCAAGCCTGTTCTTGCGTAAAACCAGGTACGGTGGAGGAGAGCAAAATCAAAAGTGACGCAGTGTTTGAAGGAACGGCAACTTCCGTTAAAACATCCTCACAATCCTTGTTTCGCTCCTCTGAGAGAGCGGTCAAAGCCAGCTTCCAAGTCAATGAAGTGTGGAAAGGACATGTTGCTCCAACGCTTGAAGTGAAAACGGCTGAAAGCAAAGACAGCTGTGGCTATACGTTTAAAGAAGGAGAACGTTATTTGGTTTACGCAAAAACAACTGGAAAATCGCTACATGCACTCTGCAGCGCAACTTTATTGCATAGTGAAGCAAATGAACATATCAAGCTGCTGGGTATTGGTTCATTGCCGCCGCAGCCGGAGATCCCCTTGCAGAAAACGGAAAGCTCATTAACACAAGGCTGGTACATAGGCCTTGGCGGTGTTGCTGTAGTATCACTCATCTCCGTATTTTATCGTCAACGAAAGCGATCTAAATCAAGAACATAGCAACGATCGTTGTCACACAAAGACCGATGAGCACCGGTTTTAAATTGCGACGCGCAAGTTCAAACGGATCTACCCCGCAAATGGCTGCAGCAGGGATAAGCGCCCAAGGAATGATTGTACCGCCGCCTACCCAGATTGCAGCAACTTGACCAAGAGCCGTCAAAGTGGCAATCCCGGAGCCTATGGCGTGGCCAAAGAGCTGCGCGATCGAGCCTGCAAGCGAGATACCAGAGAAGCCTGAGCCATCAAGGCCTGTCACTGCTCCGACTACTGTTAACGTAATCGAGCCAACAACTCCATTAACGGGCACGACATGAGCAAGGGCAATGCCGAGGTCATTAACTATTCCGTGCGACGCTTCAGGAAGCTTGTCGCCGAACATGGCCAGAAATCCAGAGTCGCCCAAGTAAAAGAAAGCCGCAATCGGTATAACCGGTCCAAATACTTTGAAGCCGAATAGGAAGCCTTCAATTAAATAACTAGTCGTTTTCTCGAACCCTTTGCCACGGTGTGTCAGCATTGTAATGAACAGCATAATGAGTATGGCTGTTCCGCCAATCAGCGCAGTGGCATCACCGCCTTGAAGCTTAAGCACGAACATGGCTGCCACATCAAGTGCGAATAACAAAGGAATAAGTGCTGCGAGCCAGCGCTTTGTACTCAGTGACAGCGCATTCCGGTCGGCATCGAAGCTGGGGTCGTTTGATGGATCTGGCCCTGCGGCTGAAAGGACAAGTCCATCACGCCATGTACCAAGTTTCTGATCACGTCGCATTATCCAGTAGGCAGCGACGGTTGTGACAACCCCCATGACAATGACTAACGGAATGCTGGCCTGCATGACGGAGCTGACAGGAATACCAGCAGCATCCGCAGTAAGCTTGGGTGCGCCTTGGATGATATAATCACCAGACAAGGCGATGCCATGTCCGAATAAATTCATCGCGACTGCTGCTCCGAGTGCAGGCAGCCCAACACGCAAAGCTACAGGGAGTAAGACGGCACCGATGAGTGCAACCGCTGGCGAAGGCCAGAAGAAAAATGAGGTTACCATCATAATTAAGCCGATTCCCCAGAAGGCGAGCGCGGGTGTTCTAAGAAAACGGGTAAACGGAGATATCATAATCTCGTTTATACCGGTTCGAATAAGGATACGACTCATGGCGACGATGATGGATATAATTAAAATCGTTCCCAGCAATTCTTTTATGGCAAAGATAAAGCTGTTAAAAATACCGCTTACAGAACCGCTTGCCGATGTGGTTGCTAGTATTCCAATTCCTAAGATTCCGGCAATACAAATAAGCGTTGTATCGCGTCGCATCAGCATAAATCCAATGATTGCGATAATAAAGGTCAAATAAACCCAGTGAATCGCCGATAAATGAATATCCATCTCGATCATCTCCTTGTGACATACACGAAACCAGCATGAGCTGTTAATCGTACAGTAATGTATGCATCAACTCGAATAGGCGTTCATCTCGGTAGTAGGATGATTATGACAAGGAGGTTGCTTATGATTAAACGGGGCGTTTCGATAATATTGCTCTCCATAATGCTAATGACATCTGGGTGTGGTATTATTGATCAAGTAGGTCAAACGGTAAATTTTGCAACAGAAACGACGGATTACTTACAAACGTTAACGGATTTCGGACAAGATATGAATACACTTGCAGAGCAAGCAGTGACGGATTTGGACAAAAGAACGGATTTAAAGGAGAAGCTTCTTGCTTTAAAGGAACAGGTTGTCCATTATGAGGGACTGCAGGTACCTGATTACGCAAAAGATATCCATCAATCGATTGCCGATTACAACGCGACGCTGCAGCAGGGTATCGATCAAGCTCTAACGAATATTGAGCAGGGTAGAGCCGCTTTTGAATCGACGGGTATTCCAGATACGATCAACAAAATTAACGAGCTGTTAAATCAAATCAATCAGCTCGCACCGTAATGAACGATGAGAAAGGAAGAACAGAAGTGATTAACATCAATGTATTACAGGCCACTATGACGTATTCGAAAGAAGACGGTTACGTAGGCAATGTTCAATTCGGGGTAGAAGGGCATAAGAATGAGTATGAAATTGCACTGCACAGCAAGCGAGGCAAAGAGTGGGGTTATGGCTTGTTTTTCCTTCATGAATCAGGTAAGGAAGAAGAACTGCTGGCACTTGAGGATTTGTTAGAGGAAGATGACGAGCTGTTTGATTTCTTCATCGATACAGCCAAGGAAAAGCTAGTTAAGGAAGAAAAACAGGAATAAAAAATGATTAGAAAAGCTCATGTTAGCACACCGACAGGTGCACTTGCATGAGCTTTGTTTGTTAATGACCGCCTGATGAAGTTAAGCCCAAATGACGTATAATTAATTTGCTTTCCTCATTGAGCCCCGTAAATGAAACTTTCTTGTTCAGCTGCTCATATTTGTTTTTAACCTTCGCTATGGCGGTCACCGCGGATTGATCCCATACATGCGAGCCGCTAAAGTTAATAGTCACATGTGTTGGATCGTCTTTATAATTAAAAAGAGTCACAAAACGACTGGTTGTCCCAAAAAACAACTGTCCACTTACATGATACGTAAGATTCTTCGAGCGTTCACCTGCGATGGAAACACGGATTTTCGCCATTTTACCAACGAATACAAATGCACTTAGCACAACTCCAGCAAATACGCCTTTGGACAAGTCATGTGTGATAAGAACAATAACTACTGTAACGATCATGATTAACGCATCGGTACGTGGAACTTTATGAATATGAAATACTGATTTCCAATCAAACGTGCTAATAGACACCATAATCATGACGCCGACTAAAGCAGCCATCGGAATTTTATTGACGACATCACTTAATACCATAATAAGAAAGAGCAGGAACGAGCCAGCTACGAAGGTGGAAAGCCTAGTTCGGCCGCCTGATTTCACATTGATAACCGATTGACCAATTAATGCACAGCCTGCCATTCCGCCAAAGAAGCCTGTCACCATGTTTGCAATGCCTTGACCGCGTACCTCTTTGTTTTTGTTGCTTGTGGTATCTGTCATTTCATCAAGGACCGAAGCTGTTAAAAGCGACTCCAAAATTCCTACGATAGAGAGTGAGAAGGAATACGGCAATATGATCCACAACGTATGAAGCGAAAATAACGTATCCGGAATATGGAACAGCGGCAATGTACTTTCGATTAAACCTCTGTCGCCAACGGTTTTGAGATCCGCGCCAATGGCAACGGCTATAATGGAAACGATAATAATTGCAGCCAGCGGTGAAGGTATAACCTTTGTGAATTTAGGCAGTGTATAGATAATGACTAATGTTAATGCAACGAGAGCATACATGATCCAAGTAGCACCCACAAAATGAACAAGCTGGGTAGTGAAGATGAGGATGCCTAATGCATTGACAAAGCCGAGCATGACGGATTGCGGAATGAATTGAATAAGCTGCCCTAGCTTGAGCACGCCCATAATATACTGCAATACACCCGCCAAAATCGTAGCAGCGAACAAATACTCGATGCCATGATCTTTAACTAGAGAGACCATCAGTAACGCCATCGCTCCTGTCGCAGCGGAAATCATTCCGGGCCTGCCGCCAACAATGGAAATAATGACAGCGATGCAGAAGGAGGCGTACAATCCAACCATTGGCCCAACACCTACCATTAAAGAAAAAGAGATAGACTCCGGTATGAGCGCTAACGCAACTGTAATGCCCGCCAAAATATCACCGCGTACATTTGAAAACCAAGATTTTTTTAGTTGTTCAAGCAAAGCAAATAAACCTCCCAAATTGCAGTCATTTGTCTAATTTTACTGACACCAAGAACATAACAAGGATATTGATTGACTTTCCTCTCGCAGAAAAGTCGGGGCCGTTGCACACTGTTCATTATTATACAACAAATAAAGTGAAAACAACGCGGCTCGATATCTTGAGAAAGCGGTTACATCCAGTGAATTCGCCAGTTATCTTGCATTATCTAATTTTCAGGCATAAGGCTAGGAATAGAAAAGAACCACCGCGGCTTGCGATGGTTCTTAAATCTGTAACGGCTACATTGGCCGTTCGATATGATCCTTTTGTTGTTTGCTTTTATAATATTTATAAATGATAAAACCAACAACGATAACAATGATGGCATAAATGACCCATATTAAGTATTTGTAAATATGATCAGAGAGGTCTTGCACTTGATCTCCCACGAACGTACCAATAATAAAGTAGATGAGTGTCCATACAAATGCGGATGGGTAAGCGAAGATTGCGAATCTTTTGTAAGGCATGCGATTCATCCCCATAACATATGGCGTGACATGTCTTAAAAAAGGAAGGCAAAGGCTAAGGCTGATGGCGTAGCCGCCGTACTTTTCACTTAACTGTTCGGATTTAGCGACAAATTTACTTATGTTTTTCTTCTGGCTGAACCAGTTGGACAACTTGCTTCCTGCAAATCTACCGATGCTGTATCCAAAGGTCATCGCGGAGCAAATACCAAGACACGTCATAATAAAAGCGGGTATCGGCGATAATACACCGGATTCAGCTAATGCTCCGCCAGTCATCACGACTGCTTCATTAGGTATGGGCAAACCGATTAAACCAAGACATAAAACGAGGAATAAAGCGAAATAACCAAAATCATCTATTATGTTCAATAATAAATCATACATTGAGCAACATCCTAACCTACCAAAAAATAGAATTTTTATTATTCCACTTCAAACATGTTAACATATCCGAATCCGAAAGGATACCATACATACGATTGGTGAGAGGAAAGGATTCAAATTTAACCATTTCGTAACTAATTGCTTTTCAGGAACAGTTACAATAGGGAATAGGTTTTATGTGTATGAAGGGGCGACTATTCTCATGCTGGATTTCCAAAAAAAGGTGGATGCTTTACGGCGATATGAATCGCTATGTTTTACGGTATGCGTCACAATCTTAATAGAAGAACATGCTTCATATAAAACAGCTGAACAGGCTTTATGTCAGCTTTTTGGCGATCGTGAATTTTGGCGTACAGCTGAAGTTGATCGATCACAATATATATTGCGGGTTTGTACTAAATTATGCATGCAAAAGAAGGAGATTCGTTTATCGCGAACGTCTTGATTGAAATAAATACGTTGATATTTCATGCTTCCAGCGACCATAATAGAAAGGTCGTGTGAATATTTTTTTTATTTATCATGTTATTCACAGAAAGGATGAACAATGAACGCTAATCAGACTCGGAAAAAAGTAACCATTGCATTATTCGTAGCCACATTTCTTGCTGCCATCGAGGGGACGATCGTTAGTACAGCCATGCCTAGCATTACGGGAGAACTTCAAGGAATCCAGCAGTACAGCTGGATTATTTCGATCTATTTGCTCGCAACCGTTATTACTACTCCTGTTTACGGCAAGCTATCCGATCTTTACGGTCGAAAGAAAATTTTTATTATCGGGGCATTGATTTTTCTTGCAGGCTCCATGCTCTCTGGTGTAGCGCAATCAATGAATCAGCTTATTATGTTTCGTGCTTTGCAAGGACTCGGAGCAGGTGCGCTCACGACGATACCTTATACGATCATTGGAGATTTATATCCCTATGAACAGCGTGCGAAGGTACAGGGCTGGATGTCAAGCATATGGGGGATAGCGGGTATTTCAGGCCCATTGTTTGGCGGTCTGTTGGTCGATTACATATCCTGGCGGGCAATCTTCTATATGAATTTGCCGTTTGGAATCGTTGCTATTTATTTGCTCTCCACTTCACTGCGGGAGACATTGGAGAAGAAAAAGAGACATATCGATTATCCTGGCATCATTACCTTTACGATCGCTATGTTCAGCTTCTTGTATGCGATGACGCTAATTCGCGATGCCGATGGTGGCAACGGCGGAAAACTAACGATTAGCGTATTATTTGGTATAGCTGTACTATTTTTCGTCATTTTTGCTCGTATCGAAAAACGTTCTCCAGAACCGATCATTCCATTCCAGCTATTTCGGAATCCGATTATTAGCATGGCGAATCTTAGCAGTTTCTTATTGTGTGTGATCAATGTCGTCATAATATTTTATTTGCCTTTATGGATACAAGGCGTATACGGCAAACCGGCTACCTATTCTGGACTTGCCATGATTCCACTATCCGTAGCATGGCCGCTGGGCTCAATATTAGCAGGAAACTGGATAGCCAAAAAAGGATTGCGCTTTATTAGTGTGGCGGGCTCTTGCTTCTTGTTCGTCAGCAGCATTGGTTTCGCTTTTATGACAGCTTCTACATCCATTGTATTATTTATCATTTATACGTTTTTGGCAGGGCTTTCGTTTGGCCTTTCTCTTACATCCATAACGGTAGCTGTATCTTCAGCTGTCGGCTGGGAGCTTCGTGGATCTGCTGTGGCCAGCAACAATTTCATTCGTACACTCGGCCAGACCATTGGGATTACTGTGTTTGGTTTGCTGCTTCATACCGGTCAAGCTGATCGAATTGAAGCAACGGTTCTTGCAGGAAGCTTGCATACGATATTTATATGGGTAGCGGTATTATCTGTTTTTGTTGTATTTGTATCCATTGGCATGCCTAAGATTAAGCAGCCTGAACAGCAGCAAAGAAATGCTTCTTAGAAAGGTCGATTAAACAGATGAATCCAATTGATTTGGAAGCTAGTAACAAGCTGTTAGCCGAATGGAAAATGAAATCTGTTATCGTGCTTCAAGGACAAAAGCTGCTTGGCGAATGGTATGAGAGCGGACAGGATTCAATCGGTCCGCTCTATTCTTGTACAAAAAGCGTCTTATCCTCGTTGATTGGAATCGCGATTGATAAACATTTTCTTAAGAGTGTGGACGAGCCCATTACGAATTATTTGGAGCATCCGCAGGAAATAAGCGAAGCGCTCAGCCAAATCTCTATCAAGCATTTGCTGACGATGACGCCTGGGTTTGAATGGCCTGACTTTGACAAGCCATATAAAGCCTTGAAAGCAGCGAAAGATCCCATACAATTTGTATTTAATCAGCCGCTGATTTCTGAACCTGGAACGGCTTTTGCTTACAATTCGGGAGGATCTCATCTGTTGTCTGCGATATTGACTTCAGCGACTGGGATGCCGGCTCTTTCGTTTTCCAAAGATTATTTGTTTGGTCCGCTTGGTTTTCGCAGTGCGAGATGGATGGAACGGGCAGGTATTAATGAAGGCGGAACCGGGCTTCAATTGTATGGCAGAGATCTTGCGAAGATTGGCAGTTTATTTGTAGGTAGTGGACATTTTGACAACGAGCCGCTGCTGTCAGCTTCATGGATAACAGAATCGACTCAGCTCCATCATCGCGGATTGATGCAGTATGAACCGCCGATATATGGCGGCTATGGCTATCATTGGTGGTATTCGCCGGAGAGTCACAACGGCCAATGCGATTGTTATTTTGCTTTTGGCCATGGCGGTCAATATTTGCTCATCGCGCCAGAGCATGAGCTTGTGATCGTCGTTCGAAAACAAATAACGAAACGAAATGAGGCAATATGGTCAAGACGCCTTATATTTGAACATATTATTCCGTCTTGTTTAGGAACAAATAAACAATAAACGGTATGTGAATAAATCAAAAGCCGCTCCAAACGCGATTTTTTCGTGCTTGGAGCGGTTTTTTGTTCTTTTTGCTGAATTGAATTTTTTCTATGGAACATTAATGTCACATTAATGTTAAGTAGTTCCACGAATTCGTAGTAAAGCATATAAATATTTAAAGAAACGTATTGCCTAACGATCGAATCTGCATTATTATGTTAGATAACCTTACACAAAGAAAGTAAATGCCTCCATTGTCTTTCCGTTTGTAGGATGACGGTGATGCTGTAATTAATAAAGGCAGAATATTTGGTGAATTTAACATACTAGCACTTGAGGCATGAGGGGGAATTTTTGAATGACAACTATACTTATTCGGAACGCAGTAGTTATGACTATGAACCACGACAATCAGATTTTCACAGGTGATGTCTTAATAGAGGGAAGCCGAATTGCCCAAATGGGCGAACGGTTGGACACACAGAATGTTGAACGTGTTATTGAAGCAGGCGGAAAAGTGCTGCTGCCCGGGTTTGTACAAACGCATATCCATTTATGCCAAACGCTGTTTCGAGGGAGGGCTGATGATTTATCACTCATTGAATGGTTGAAGGAAAAAATCTGGCCACTTGAGGCTGCTCATAGTGAGGATTCTGTTTACTACTCAGCCATGCTCGGGATTGGCGAACTGATTCGCAGCGGTACAACGACAATTCTGGATATGGAGACGGTTCATTATACAGAATCGGCTTTCCAAGCCATTAAAGAAAGCGGCATTCGAGCTCTCTCTGGAAAAGTGATGATGGATCATGGTACGGAGGTGCCGCTTGCTCTGCAGGAAAATACTCAAAAATCGCTGCAGGACAGTGTGGATCTTCTCGAAAAATGGCATGGTGCCGAAAATGGGAGAATTCAATACGCCTTTTGCCCGCGTTTTGTTGTTTCATGCACCGAGGAATTGCTTATTGGGGTTCGTGACTTGTCTGCCAAGTATGGCGTAATGGTGCACACGCATGCATCGGAAAACCAGGGCGAAATTGCAATGGTTGAGGCGGAACGCGGAATGAGAAATGTCGTCTATCTCGATCATATTGGACTTGCGAAGCCGAATCTCATTTTGGCACATAGCATTTGGTTAGATGAGGAGGAAAAAAGAATTATACGGGAGAGGGGAGTCAAGATTACTCATTGCCCGGGCTCTAATATGAAGCTTGCGTCAGGCATTGCAGAAATTCCGCATCTTCTTGAGCAAGGGATTGATATTGGCATTGGTGCGGATGGCGCGCCTTGCAACAATAATTTGGATATGTTTCAGGAGATGCGCTTAACCGCTTATATGCAAAAGGTGAAGCATGGTCCTACGATTATGAATGCAAAAACGGTGCTGCGGATGGCGACGATGGGCGGAGCGAAGGTGCTTGGCTTAGAAAATGAGATTGGCAGTATTGAGACTGGGAAACTCGCAGATTTGCAGCTGCTTGATTTGGAGGATTTCCATGTGTATCCATCATTTGATGCAGATTGGTATTCAAGAGTTGTTTATGCGGCGACAAGAGGCGATGTTGATACCGTTCTTATTGATGGGCAAGTGGTCATGGAAAACAAGATCGTGAGAACGGTTGATAAAAAAGTTGTCTTAAAGGAAGCGGATCGCTCACTCAAAAAATTGATCGCTCGATTGTAGCTGATAGGTTGAAGGCTAGRCTGAATGATTACCATGCGAGGGCTAAATACGCTAATTGCTAATGGAGGGATAGCGGATGGATATGCATGATGTATTGGAATCGTTGAAGGTAAGCGACGAGCCGGGTGTGCTCGCTACCATTGTATGTGTTAAGGGTCATTCCTATCGTAAGACCGGAGCGTCGATGTTGTTCAGCTTCAGCGGTGATCAGATTGGATCGGTTAGCCCTGGCTGCTTGGAGCAAGATTTGTTGGAAAGGGCGGCGGGGGTATGGGATTCTGGTCAATTCATTTGTGTCGATTATAATATGAAGCCTGAAGAGGATGCTATATGGGGTGAGAGTGTGGGCTGCGGCGGCGAGATTCGCATGTTGCTGGAGCCTGTGGAAGGACGATTGCGGGCGATTTTGCTTGAAGCGAAAACAAAAAATGATGCCGGTATTTCCGTTAAGCTAATGCGAAGCTGGGATGAGAAAGAAATCAGCTACGCTCTTATTGATAACCTTGGCGATCACTCACTGGTGGACTATGAAGATGAACTGAACAACAATTCCAATCAAATGACGATCGTAATTACGCCTAGACCTCGTTTGGTGTTATTCGGGCTAGGAAAAGACGCGGAAGCTATCTATTCGTTAGCGATACAAATTGGCTTTCGTGTGATAGTAGCTGATTGGCGGCCGGCGTTATGTACGAAGGAAAGGTTTCCACACGCCGAATGTGTGATTGGATCTCCCATACAAATAATGGAGCAGGTGCAACTCCGTCCAGATGATTATTTAATCGTATGCAGCCATAATTTGTCTCAGGATAAGGACATGATTAGGCTTGCATTGCCTCTAAAGCTTGTTTACATCGGCGTTCTTGGTTCAAAGAAGCGGATACGGATGCTGTTTGAGACCTTTCTCATTCCATCCAATGTACACGCTCCGATAGGTCTCTCCATTCATGCAGATGGTCCGTATGAAATAGCTGTCAGTGTTGCAGCTGAATTAATTGCCATACGTGCAGCAAGGAAAGGGAGCCAGCGACAGGAGGGGAGCAAACATGCGAATATCAGCCCTTTATTTAGCAGCAGGACAGAGCAAGCGCATGGGAGTTCGAAAGCAATCGCTCGAGCTGTCGAAGAACAAGCCGCTGGCACGGATGGGGCTGCTGGCTCTGTTGTCCAGCGATCTTCATGAAATCAAGGTTGTTGTTAATCCCGAAGATTCAAATGATTGGATCGGGGCAGAGGATAGTACTGTAATTGCTGCTCATCATTTTCGGTCAAGCGGCGTCACTGTGATTGAATGTGCGGATGCGCAGAAGGGAATGTCCTATTCGATCCGCTGCGGACTTGAAGCGCTTCTGAGAGAGGGAGCTGCGCTTGATGCAGTTGTGGTTGTACTCGCTGATCAACCCTTTATTACTTCCGGAATGATTAATAGGCTTATCCGCTGCTGGAGCGAGCGTCCGGAGCTCGATTTTGTCGCAACCGCAGTGCATGACGCGAATGAAGGGGAAATTGTTCTAATGCCTCCGGCGATATTATCCCGCTCCATGTTCGATTCTTTATTTCAATTAAAGGGCGATGCTGGAGCTCGTAAGCTGTTCGAATCAACTGAATTTCAAGGCTATGGGCTGCTGGCGTTAGATCGTGAGACATTATTTGACGTAGATACGCCAGCAGATTTTGCTTTAGCTAAAAAACGATATTTGGGTTTGACTAAAGAGTGCTAATGATACCTTTTTTAGCAGATCACTTCGGGCCAAACAATTGTACGCAGGCTTGCAATGACCATGTTTGGAGCGGGGGACCGCACTTATTTAGATGCAAACGGATCGGGGGAGTAATGTGAACATGAATGCTCAGGAGATCATGTCATCTCCTCTAGTATGGCATCCTCAGACGGCCGCAGAGGCATGGCTGCTTAAACAAAGCTATGGGTTTGATGGATTATATATTTCAGGTGGAACCTTGCTTCGAACGCAGTGGGAATCTGGTGTTTCTGCTATCCCGAAACATTTGATCAATTTGAGTGCTATTCGTGGATTAAACGAAGTTAAAATCGGCGAATCAGGCGTCATTATTGGCGGCCAAGTGACTTTGCAGGCTTGTCGGACGAATGCATTCCTGCAGCGTAATTTTCCACTAGTCACCGATGCTGTACGCGCAATAGCAGCGCCGTCCATACGGCATTTAGCAACGATTGGCGGCAATGTTTCCTCCTTAATTGGTGACGCTATTCCGGCTCTCCTGGCCTATGATGCTGAAGTGATTTGGTACAACGGTGTAATAGAGCAGCGCGCTCCTTTATCCAGCTATTTGCTTCTAGCAAACGATCCGGCCCAAGGATGTGAGAGATTGCTCCTCAGCATCGTCCTGCCTTTCACATTATTAACGGAAGAGAGCACGGCGTGTGGGGATGAAGAGGAAAATACCATTTCGAAAATCAAGCATTTTGGCGCCTACCATAAAGTAGGACGTCGTGAAGCATTTACTCCTTCTATTGTAACTGCAGCCATATTAGGCGCGATTTCGTCCGCTGGCGTGCTCATGGAACTAAGAATCGCGCTTGGAGGAGGACAAACGCTTCCGCAAAGACTAGAACGATTAGAAGCAGAAATCGTAGGAGCGGCTGTGGATCATCAGCTTCTTCAGCAAGCCTATGATTGTATTTTGCAAGAATACGAACCTAGGGAAGATTTATTCGCATCATCGTCGTATCGGAAGATTACAGCAGCTAACGTCATCGCAGCGGAGCTTTGGAAGGCAGCTAGAGATTGAGGAATGACAGGAAGGAGTGAGCGTATGCTCTTAAACCGCACAAGCAGCGGAGGTAGATGGCGAATCCGTCCTGATGGTCCAGGTAAAGTAACAGGCAGTCTGGCTTATTTAACCGATATGACTAGGGAGCATATGCTTTATGGCCTTGTTCTACGAAGCGAATATCCTCATGCGCGTATTCTGTCCATTCATACAGATAAAGCCAAGCAACTAACCGGTGTCCACGCCGTGCTTACCTTTGAAGATATCCCTGGATTAAATGCTTTTGGCATTGCGCATCCTGACCAGCCTGTTTTATGTGAGGAGCGAGTGAGATATGTGGGTGATGCAATAGCGACAGTAGCAGCTGAATCCCTTGCCATTGCACAAAGAGCTATTGCACTTATCGAAGTTGAATATGAAGTTTTGCAGGTAGTGGATGATCCTGAGCACGCGCTGCGGGATGATGCACCTCTGCTTCATCCAAAAGGCAATGCGATGCACCGGGCATCCTTTCATAGAGGGAACGCTGAGGCTGGATTCGAGCAATGTGCTTGTATCATAGAGGAAACCTATTACACGCCGCGCCAAATGCACACCTATATGGAAACGGAAGGCGGCTTGTTCGTGCCGGAGGCGAATCATCGGTTAACGGTATATTCACCAACGCAGCACGGCTTTATGGATCGTATGCAATTATCACGTATTTTAGCTGTACCACAAGAGGATATTCGGATCGTATCCAGCCCCATTGGAGGTTCTTTTGGCGGAAAGGACGAGTTGAATGTGCAGCCTTATGGGGCACTGCTCGCCACTTACACAGGAAAACCAGTCAAGATGCATAATTCGAGGCAGGAATCGGTTCGTGCTGGCTTAAAGCGGCATCCGATGAAAATTACGATGAAAACGGGCACTGACGCAGCAGGGAAATTAATTGCTCACCAAGTCAGACTTATTTCTGATACGGGTCCCTATTCAACGCTTGGAGCCGAGGTGCTTAATTTTGCTGTAGAGCATGTTATAGGTCCTTATCAATACGAGCATTTGGACGTTGAAGGCGTATCGGTATTTACGAACAACGGCATGTCGGGTGAATTCCGAGGTTTTGGCGGCAATCAAGCTATCTTCGCACTTGAGGGACAATTGGATCGACTGGCTGAGCAGCTTGGCTTAGAGCCTTGGGCATTTCGCCAATTAAATATGCGCAAAATGGACGATCTCGGGCCATTTGATCAACCGATCGTGATGACCGAAGGTGCCGAGCGAGTATGGAGCGCTATAGCAAAGAGCCCATTAATGCAGGAGAAGCTGCAAACCAAGTCACGAAGCAAAGATGGCGCAGAACCTTGGGTGAAAACGGGCATCGGAGCCGCTTTTACGATGCATGGCGCAGGACTTGGGGTTGGTATTCCTGACCCTGCAGGCGGTCGCTTAGAGCTTGCGGAAGACGGGAAGATTGAAGCCGTATTCGGTTATGAGGAGTTTGGGCAAGGTCTCATTGCATCGCTGGAGCAGATGCTCATCGAGCAGTTCAAGTTAGGAGCAGATGATTTGCGGATCATTATCGGCGATACCGATGTCGTGCCAAACAGCGGTTCAACTACGGCTTCACGTGCAACAGCAATGATGTGGAAATCACTTCAAAAGTTAAAGCAGCCATTTACAGAGCAGTTGCTAAAACGAGCTGAAGCAGCGTTAAGACAGCCTGCTCAAGAGCTGCAATTGGGTGAAGGCGGCATAAGAGAGACGTCGAGCAACGCACTGCTGCTTACCTACCAAGAGCTCGCCGAAGCTTGCGATTCCCCTATTCGCTGTGAAACTTCTTTTTCATTTCCAATCTCACCTACAGAACGTGTAGGAGCACATTTTATGTATACCTATTCGGCCGTAGTTGCAAAGGTTGAGATTAATACGCTGACAGGGCGAGTCAAGGTGCTGCAGCAGTATCATGCGGTAGCGGCTGGACCTGTCATAAATCCACAAGGCTTTCTCGGTCAAATCGAAGGAGGCAGCAGTATGGCTCTTGGTTTTACACTTATGGAAGATGCGATTATGGAAAAAGGACAATATGTTACGCGAAATTTGGATACGTATCTTGTTCCGACGATCATTGACCAAAAAGGGTTAGTAGAAGTGGAAGCCATTGAGCATTTGCCTGAGGGTGACGATTATGGGCCACGCGGTATTGGCGAGGTCGGATCGGTTACTCTAGCACCAGCTATCGCAGCTGCTATAAGGCAAGCTTGCGGGAAATGGGTGACTAAACTGCCGGTAGACCCTGCTTTTTTGCAAGAAAAGCCATTTTTTCTTATGAAGGGGTGAACGGAGATGAACGATCATACTGCAAAAGTTCAAACACCGTTTGCACTCCAATGCTTCATTAATGAACAGGAGCTTAAGATTGAAACGGCAGCTTCCACCAGATTGCTGAGCATATTGCGTGATGACTTGGCGCTTACGGGGACGAAGCGATCATGTGATATCGGCAGGTGCGGTGCATGTATGGTACTGATTGACGGCCAGGCGGTCAATTCTTGTTTAACGATGGCTTATCAATGCACCAGCAAGCGGATTACGACGATAGAAGGTATTTCGTCAGAGGGGATCGACCCGATTGGGCAAGCCTTTCTAGAGGAAGGCGGCTTTCAATGCGGTTATTGCACACCGGGAATGATCGTTTCCGTTAAAGCGCTGCTCGACCACCAGCCAGAACCGTCAGACGATGAAATTGAAGAAGCCTTGACAGGTAATTTGTGTCGCTGTACTGGATATGGCGGAATATGGAGAGCTGTGAAACGAGCCATTGAAGGGAGGCGTCAAGCGATATGAGTGATAGGCATGAGATCGATTCACGAGGGGTACTGGAAATGAAAATAAATATGGATCAAATCAATGCATGCACCCGCGAGCTGTTCATAACATGGCTTGGAACGATATTTGAGCATTCGCCTTGGGTGGCCGCTTCGGCAAGTGCAGCGCGTCCGTTTGCTTCGGTCGAAGCGCTTCATGACGCGATGATGAACGTTGTGCGGGAATCAAGAGTAGAGACGATTATTGATTTGTTCCGCGCCCATCCCGATCTTGGAACAAGGCTTGCGGTTGCCGAGTATTCCGCGATAGAGCAGCAAGGTGCTGGTTTGGATCAATTGACGGCAGATGAATACGAGCTCTTCCTCGGATTAAATCAAACGTATGTAAAATCTTTTGGGTTTCCCTTTATTTTCGCAGTAAGAGGAAAAAAGAAAGAGGATATACTCGCAGCGATGGAAGCTAGATTATGGCATTCTGCTGCTGAAGAAATAGATCAAGCATTGCGAGAAATTGAGAAAATTTCCGGATTTCGTTTAAGAGATCTCATCATGGAGTAGAGAAAGGAACGATCATTATGCTAAAATTACGCAGCGGACGAACATTATATTATGGCAAAGGCGATGTGCTGAGCTACCGGACATACGCAATACCGCTTTCTGTTAAATCGATCCCTCAATCAACTTATATAGGCGATCCTAATATTATTTTTGCTCATAACATAACCTTCTCCGTGAGCAGCGAGGTGCTGCTTACCTCCTTTACGGAGGGTGACAATGCGCAGGTCGTAGCTACTGACTCGATGAAAAATTTTATATTACGGCAAACTGCTCATTATGAAGGAAGTACAACAGAGGGACTGCTAGCTTTCATAAGCGAGCGATTTATGGAGCGTTATTCGCATATAGATGCGATTGAGATTCGTGCGGATCGGCTGCCTTTCAACTCCGTCACGATTGCCGAAGGGAGCAGCTGGAACGATAGCCAGCTTGTGTTTCGAAGATCGCACAACGAGCATGCGAGCGCTTCGCAAAAATGGATACGTACAGCCAATAGCTTTCAACTGGCGGAACATGAAAGTGCTTTGTCCCACATTCAGCTCATTAAGGTGAGGGGCAGCTCGTTTTATGGATTCGTTCGCGATGAATATACAACTTTGCCTGAAAGCTATGATCGTCCTTTATTTATTTTCCTTCATATCTTTTGGACTTATGAGCATGCAGAGGATGCTTTGGACAGTAGGCGCGGAAATTATGTTCCATCCGAGCAGATTCATGATTTAGCCCACACGTTGTTCCATCTTGCAAACTCACCTTCCATTCAGTATTTAATCTATCAAATTGGAAAAAGCATTCTTACAACCTTCCCGCAGCTGTCTGAGGTTCGATTCGAGTCGAACAATCGGACATGGGAAACGGTAATGGAACCTGAGCATTCCGCAGCAGCAGGCGTGTTTACTGAACCACGTCCGCCTTATGGCTTCCAAGGATTCACTCTTACAAGAGCTGACCTGATTGAGGGAGAGTGATGCAGTGTGAACGGGAAAGTTACGACGCATGTTCTTGATCTTGCTGGAGGCAAACCGGTTGTTGGCATAACCATAGAGCTATGGTATTTGGGTGAGGAGAGTGCGGAAGCTGCAAACCAGCCTAGGCTCATTGGTTCTTATCAGACGAATGAAGATGGACGCGTTGATAAGCCATTGCTTCTGGGTGAAAGTATGGAGTGCGGAACCTATGAGATCGTTTTTGCAGCAGGAGATTTTTTTCGGCGATCGGAACATTTGTCAGCGATAGAAGAGAGCATATTTGATAAAATTCCGATTAGGTTCCGCATTCGCGATAAAAACTCGCATTATCACGTTCCATTATTAGTTGCTCCTGGCGGCTACAGTACCTACCGCGGAAGCTAGCCCAATTTTGTGGTCATGTATACAAACTATCAGGATAGTGTATGAATATACCGAAAGGGGATTTGACGATGGCGTTAATGAATGAAAAAACTGYAGCTCTGACAACGTTATTGTCGCAGCTGCCAAAGGTTGATTTGCATGTGCATTTAGATGGGAGCGTAAAGCCGGAGACCATTAGGGAGCTCGCTATAGAGCAAGGGAATCCTTTACAAATAGATTCGGAAACAGAGCTTCTGTCTCATATGCAGGTTGGAGAAACTTGCGAGAGCTTAAAGGAGTATTTGGACAAGTTTGGTTTTGTCTTGCCGTACTTGCAAACGGGATCAGCGTTAGAGAGAGTTGCATATGAGCTTGTTGAGCAGGCTGCAAACGATAAGGTAAGCTATATCGAAGTGCGCTTTGCTCCTCAGCTGCATCGCACACAAGGCTTAACCATTCAGGATGTCATCCAGCATGTGATAAATGGCTTAAAGCGCGGTGAGCAAGCATTTGGCACGGTAGCTAGAGCAATCATTATTTGTATGAGGCATCATTCCTATGCGCTCAATAAGGACGTTGTTGAAGAAGCAGCGCGATTTTATAATAAAGGAGTCGTTGCCGTCGATTTGGCTGGTGACGAGGCAGGATTTCCCGCCAAGCTGTTCCTTCAGCTCTTTGAAGAGGCACAGCAGCTGGGGCTGCCGATTACGATCCACGCGGGAGAAGCGGCAGGTGCGGAAAACGTGCGAGTCGCTGTCACGGGCTTAGGTGCTGTACGTATCGGCCACGGCATTCGAATGCAGGAAGACCCGGAGGTCGTTGCTCTCGTGAGGGAACGGCAAATACCTTTGGAGATGTGCCCGCTCAGCAACATCCAGACAAAAGCTGTTCCAAGCTGGGACGCGTATCCGATCCGACGTTATTTGGAGGAAGGGATCATTGTTACTGTAAATACGGACAACCGAACGGTTTCGAATACGACGATTCAGAAGGAATACGAGCAGCTGGCTGAGCATTGCGGCTTATCGATGAAGGATATCGCCAAAATCGTGCTAAACGGCGCAAAGGCTGCTTTCTTAGAGGAAGCAGAGAAACAATTATTGATTGCTAAGCTGGAAAATGAATGGGCAGCAAAAGGATTTAAGGTTTAACAAAATATAAGGTAAAAGGCTTCACGTCAGATTTTGACGTGGAGCCTTTGTTTTTGCCCCTAAATCCTTGAATTTATTGAAAATGTTTCATCTGTGCTTTGACAGATAGATATTACTCCCAATCTCAACCATTTTCTGCTATATCCTGTGCACCTTGGGCTTTGTAATCCCTTACATCATGAACTAAGATGGAAAAAGTTATTAATTGTGTTTCGGGAGGGATTCACATTAGTCCAGTTAAACGATATTTACTATGGGCAAAACCTTATTGGTGGTCGATAGGACTTATCATTTTGTTAGGTATGGTTCAATTCGTTGCACCTCTATCAACACCCATCTACACGCAAATTTTGCTCGACGATGTACTTGCAGGCAAAGGGGACTGGGGGCTTTATCAAATTGTAGGCATCATGGCTATTATTTTATTTTTTGGTGTTATTGTCAGTTTTTTAAGAAATTATTTCTCAGCGATGCTTGGCAATCGGATGATGAAGGATCTTCGCGAGCAGCTGTATCATCATCTGCAAAAAATGCCTGTCAGCTTCTATGATCAGAGGCAAGTAGGCGGAATATCCTCTAGAGTCATTCATGACATCGGAGGGGCTCAAAACTTGATTGGCGGGGGCATCATTAACCTTGTTCTCGATTTGTTTATGGTGCTTTTTGCGGGGTTTCTGTTATTTCGGATGAATGTGTACTTAGCATCGCTTTCACTTATTATCTTGCCTTTTTATTACTTGTCATTTACGAACATGAATGTGCATATTCGGCTTGCGTGGCGTTCGGTTCATCGGCAGATGGAGCGTATCTCAGGTACTCTCGTCGAGCGTATGGCGGGAATACGGATCGTGCAAGCATTTAACGGTGAAAGACAGGAGCGGGCCCGGTTTGGCAAGCAGACAAAGCAGCATTATAACCATACGGTGTACGCTCATTTATTTTCAAATGTGCTTGGGAGGCTAAGTGAATCGTTTGCCCATATCGGCGGCATTATCATTTGGCTCGGCGGAGGCAGCTTAGTGCTTGCAGGTAAAATGACAGCAGGTGAAATCATCGCTTTTCAATTGCTGCTGGGCAATCTTTATGGACCGATACAGCGATTCGCAGATGTTAATGTCACCATTCAAAACTCGATTACAAATATCGAACGAGTGTTTGAAATGCTTGATGAGAAACCTTCGATTAAGGAGTCAGATGATGCGCTTCCTATGCCAAGGTGTGATGGGCATGTCGTTTTCGTTAATGTTACCTATAACTATAAAACACGAAATATAATACCTGCACAAACCGTTAACGGTACTGAAGACACGGATATCATCGAACGTGAGAAGGCGACTAAACGGTTTTATTGGAAACCAACGAATGTACATCCATTCCCGCCGGAAGTCACGATTGAAGAAAGACAGGGCATAAAGGACATTACGTTTGAAGCGCGCTCCGGCGAAGTGATTGCGCTTGTGGGGCCAAGCGGCGCAGGCAAATCGACTTTAATCAACCTTATTCCGCGATTTTATGAGCCTGTAGAAGGTTCGGTATTTATTGACGGTGTCGATGTGCGTGATTACAATCTGGATGATTTGCGAAAGCATATTGCATTGGTTTTACAGGAAAACATTCTTTTCTCGGGCACGATCAGGGATAATCTGGTTTATGGTCGACCCGATGCTACGGATGACGAGGTTGTCGCAGCTGCAAAAGCAGCAAATGCCCATGATTTCATTATCGCGTTTAAGGACGGTTATGAAGCTGTCATCGGTGAACGAGGCATGCGATTGTCGGGCGGACAAAAGCAAAGACTGGCCATTGCGAGAGCGATTTTGAAGGATCCCAAAATATTAATTTTGGACGAAGCGACATCTGCTCTTGATTCCGAGTCGGAAGCTATGGTGACAGAGGCGCTTGAACGCCTCATGGTTGGAAGGACAACATTTGTCATTGCACATCGTTTAGCTACTGTTGTTCGCGCCAATCAGATATTGGTTATCGATGATGGAGAAATTGTACAAAGAGGAAGCCATCGCACGCTGCTTCGAGAAGGCGGGCTTTATCGCAAATTGTATGAACAGCAATTGAAGGCAATGAAGCCTGAAGAGATGACAGGATTGGCGCAATAAAGAACAATAGAAGAGGCTGCCTTTCAAGGTCTAGATCTACATTGACCTTGAGGGACAGCCTTTTTTGTTACGAGGCATTTATTGTACTCATTCGAGGTTTGAAACCCAATTGGCTCAGAGTGCCTGAATTATTTCAAAAGCCATAGCGAAGGAACATTAGAAGGTTCCCAGCCTACAAGCGAGGTATGAGATTGACGACACTCGTATGTGGAGCCATTGTACGAAACAAGTGTACCTGTTGTGTATGCTGTATTGGCAGCCCAAGGTGCAGCCGTTGAAGCGGCAGCCGTTGTTCCAGTAACCGTGCTTGCAGCGGAAACATTGCCTGCAGCATCGATCGCTTGAACATTAAATGTATAAGCTGTGCTTGCGCTAAGTCCTGTAACCGTGTAGAAGGTTGCAGTGCCGGCTACTGTTGTAACTAAAGTTGTTCCGTTATAAATGCGGTAGCCTGATACTCCTACATTATCAGTTGATGGGTTCCACATAAGCATTAAGCTGCTGGATGTTGGCGCACCCATTACATGAAGGGCGCCTGGTGCAGTTGGCGCTTGTGTATCATTGCCGACTGGAGCGTTCGTTGTAACTGACAGCGAGTTGCTTGCACTGGATTCATTGCCAGCATTGTCGATGGCCTTGACGCTGAATGTGTAAGCTGTATTCGCAGCTAATCCCGGTACATTGTAAGCAAGAGTTGTTCCAGAAACGGAACCAGTTAAAGTGCTGCCGTTATATATCCTGTATCCGGTAACGCTTACATTGTCTGTCGAAGCATTCCATGCCAAGGACACGCTGTTCGTAGTTTTCGCTGTAGTCGTTAAAGCGGAGGGTGCTGTAGGGGCTTGCGTATCAACAGGATTGCTGCCGCTGAAGTTTGCATCAATGACATTGTAGAAAGCGTTAGGTGTGTCAGCGACTTCCCAAACCGCCAAAATGATATGATATCCGCTGCGTTCAGGTACGTTGCAGCTGTTTGAATAGGAAAATGGAGGCTGCGTGCCGCCATAATTTACAGAACAGAATGGCGTTAAATCAAAGGAGTCCCGAGTTAGCGCAGCATTTGGATTCCAATTTGGTTTCGTTATATAGTATTTCCAGCTAGCTGTTGCATGATTAGCAGTCAGCTTCCAAGTAAATGTATTTGGACCGGAAGACATATTCACTTTCGACCAGCGAGTAGCAGATTGCTCATCAAGTTTAGGGAAAGCGCCATTAGCGCTAGCTATTTTACCGTCAGCAGGACCTGCTGCGGGGAAACCCTTAGGTGCTTCAAGGCTTTGAGGCTCATAAACGATTGGACCACAATCGGTATTTTGACCAGATTTACAAAGTGCAGCACGGCTGGCAGGCCCTTCAACATAACCATGTGCAAAAAGCTGTTGGGAGAATAGCGTCAATCCTAGAGCAGTAATAAGCAGAATGCCAATGTAAGTACGCAGATGTTTTACCTTAAAATGTGATGAACGAATAGTTGACAATGCAGTAGCCTCCTTCAAATTTGGGGAAGATGGAATTGCCGTCACGTCTAAGAGCTGGAATGACCAACGCTTATTCGTTTCGTGTTGCATTTGAGCAAACGTGCGGGAACAAACCTCCTGTTCATAGAGATTGTATATATAAACTCCGAAGAGTTCATATCCAGTTTAGTTTGTGTATTCTGCGCTGTTCAAAAGGGCAATTGGCTCTAGATTGATGAATGGCTAAATCATTTTAGGAGGTCATTACGGGTGTTTAGGGGGGACAAATGTATAATGTGTTTGTCGCTGAACTCAGTGTACTACATTTTCGCGACAATTATGAGTGTATTTTGGAGCATTTAATCAAACTTTTGATTGAATATCACAAATAAAGGATTAAAACGATTATAAAATGACGTTTATGCCGCATGGATAAAGGCTTTTTCGATGAATGGTGAAAGGTATTATTATCTTTTTTACATGGATTTTGGAAGATATTCTAGGACTTTGGATAGGAGAAAAATCTCTTTTTACTGAAAAACCCAGCAAAGACAGCCAAATTGCAAAAAAAGTGATTTGACTATGAATCCGATTGAAACAGCAGACATATAGAAAAACATAAAAAAAGGCGAATTTTCATTCCTAATAGAATGGAAATTCGCCTTTATCACTTTAGATATATTTTAAAAATATCAGTAGATTATTTCATTGCAGCAGCTGCGCTGTAAACTACAGGGAAGTGCTCGCCTGATAAAATATCTCCCTCATTAACCGTTACATAAGGCACCATGGGATGATTGCTTGTTGGCGAATAGATGGTGTGGCCAGGCATGTAATGAACAGCGATTGCTCTACGTTTAAGCTCGGAACGGTTGTGYGGGCTGCCATGCCAAGTGAGGCTGTGATGGTAGCCGACCTGCCCTTTCTTTATCTCGAACGGTACAGCTTCAACGACTGCGCCTTCAGGCAGCAATTCTGGCTTGCGATGAAAAGGCATAAAGTCAGGCGTACTTGCTAGATATTTTTGGTGATCGCCCCATCTATGACTGCCGGGTACCATCCACATGCAGCCGTTTTCGATGACTGCATCGTCAAGGGCAACCCATGCACTGACGAGGTCAGCTGGCTGAATAACCGGCCACAGCGGATGATCCTGATGCCATGGCGTCGGTCCACCCGTTACCGGTGGTTTATACTGAATCTGATCATGCCAGACACGAAGGGTATCGGTTTTGCATAATTGTGCGATTTCTTCGCAAATAACCGAATGTCCGGCATGCTGCAAATAAGCATCGCTAGCCATCCATATATTTACGATTTGCACTACCTTTTCACTGACGCTCATCTTCATGCCTTTGTATAAGGAGTCAGCTTCTTCCTCACGCATATTGTGGTTAAGAATGGGTTTCTTGACCGCTTTTCCTTCCATAACCAAATCTAGTTCCTCGCGTAAACGTTCAACCTCAGCATCGTTTAAGACCACATCGCCTTTCAAAAAACCATTTTTCTCGAATTCAGCTAACTGTGCAGCATTCAACATCCTCTTGCACCTCTCCTCAAGCTTGATTATGATTGTTGATAACCTAATCATAATGAAAGCGTGAAGCATTGTATTTTCCTAAATCAATGAATCATTTGTGTTTTTCTTATCATGTGGAGAAAAGGAGCGCATATGTCTACTATCGAGCTTGAGAAAATAGCACCAACAGTCAACTTCGCCGTTAGACAAACGGCGGAAGCAGGCGAGAATTGGGGAGTTCGAGTCATTCCTGACTGCCAAATCATGAACGTCATTACGGGCTGTGCCGAGCTATATATCAATAATCAGACCTATACGATCGGACCTGGAGAATGCGTGTACTACGGATCTGATTGTCAGTCCTATTTGAAAGCAACGGAGAAAACGGACTTTTACAGCATTCATTTCAGTTGGCAGCATGATTCGCCAGAGCCTGTGCATCCTGGACTTGGCATTCGTTTTTTCAATTCATGGCCGCCACAGGGTGTTTCTAACAATCCGGTACTTGTGTGCGGGACGGCAAGCCAGCTTCTTATGCCCACATTGTTTGAAGTGCCTGGGCTGGAAGCGATATGGACGCGTATGGTTAAGGAGTATAAAGGGGAGCAGCCGGGATATACCATGGCACTTCGTGCGTTAATGATCCAAGCAATCACGGTTATGTATCGGCATATGCTGGAAGGCTGTTTGTCGGCTAATGCCAATCATAAAATAGAACCTGCTATTCAAGCGATGCAGCTGCAGCCAGATTACAACTGGTCGGTAGCGGAGCTTGCTGCATTATGCGGTTATCATCCTATCCATTTCTCTAAATTGTTCAAGGAAGAAGCGGGTCTTACACCGAAGCATTTTATTATTAGAGAACGGATTAAGAGAGCGAAGCAGGCTCTTCTTCTAGGGGAGAAGATGGAGTCACTTTCGATAAGGCTCGGATTCAAAAGCATTCATTATTTCAGCCATCAATTTAAGGAAGTAACGGGGCTTACGCCGTCTCAATTTCGCATGCTTGGACAAACGAAGAAAACAATAAATGATAAGAAGCAAGAATGAGGTATCGAAATCATCGTATAGTTGCTATACTAGTTGGACATTTGTTTATAGGTATAATTTGAAGGTGGAGATAGAATGGTAGACACGAATAGTCGTGCACAAGAGTTATTCACTGCCTACTACGGCAATTATTTTCAGATGCATCGCGCGGGAGAGCTAGAGGAGTACAAGTCCTACGAGATTGCAAAAGAAACGGAAACGGCATGGTACGATGTTTTGATTGCCAAAAACGCCAGTGAGCTGTCGATTAGAAACTGGGACGCTGTTCTTGAGCTGCTGTCGATCGCCAAAAACAATTCAGATCCAATAATAGTAGAGCATGTTATGGCTTTCGCTAATCGTCACGTCAAGTCGTCCGATAGTATCGTAAAGCTGATGTATGCTGAAAATATGATCGAAATAATTAAACTAGTTAGAAGTAAAGCGAGTACCGAGCTGCTTCATCAAGCGTATAAATCAGCCGCTCAGCTTCTGGATGACGTTATGTCGAGTGCGTTGATCATCGATCCGGGTCATGATTTAAAATCGTTAAACCTAAAGGACAAAAAGTCCTTGAATCATAGAGCAGCAATAAATATTGAGATGATAAAAGAAATGCTTGCTGAGGATCAACAAGCTTAATTTTGGAGGTAGATATGAAAAAGACTAACAGGCTCGCTGCCATCGGAATGGTCCTATTGCTCTTGTTTGCATTAGCGATATGGAATTCTTACTCGAATGTAACAGGAGCACAGGTGAAAGTGATTGAGGTTCATGAAACAGCCATCAAAATTCAGGATTTGAGCGGGCATCAAGACATGATTCAAATACCTAAAGGCATCTATAAACTAATTGAAGTGGATCATGATTATTATATTAAATATGAACACCGAAAATGGGAAAGACCTACGCTCGTTTCCATTGAGCCATAATAAATCTAAAGGGATTGCTCGGCGCGAGTCAGCAATTCCTTTTTTTTATTTACCCATTAATTATGCGATATCGATGTAAAATTTTGTTGCTTCGACCTCACCGTTATGTCAGGATTTAAGTAGACCTATCAATATTACCCAGTACGCCACATAAAAAGAGAGAGGGTTATTTTATGGATGAGAGGGTAGCGAGAATTAGAGAGGAAGAGAAAAAATATCACGAAGTCTGCTATGATGATTATAAATTGTTTGAGGAAGGCTCGTGGCTGCATAAGCCTGTGCTGACGGTTATGAAAAATCTTGACTTACTTGATAAATCAGGCCCGCTATCTGTTCTTGATTTAGGCTGCGGAGTAGGTAGAAATAGCATACCGATAGCAAAGGTATTGCAAGAACATCATATTCATGGACAAGTGGTATGCGTGGATCTCTTGGAGTCAGCCCTCAGTAAGCTAATGAGTTATGGCGAGCAATTTGGAGTGCATCATTTACTAAAGCCTGTTGCAAGCGATATAGGCAATTTTACAATTTCAGAGAAAGAATATGATTATATTGTAGCAGTATCCTCGCTGGAGCATGTGAATACTGAAGCGATGTTGCGTCATACACTGCATCATATGACTGCGGGTACAAAAGATAATGGAATCAATTGTATCATCATAAACACCAATATTCGCGAAACAGATATACGAAGCGGTGAAAGTCTAGAAGTTCTTATTGAAGTAAATATGGAAACACAAGCGATGGAGCATTTGTTAAGCAAAGCATATATGAGCTGGGAAGTTATTGACCACCACGTCAAACAGCTGGAATTTGCAATCGTTAGAAATGAAAGGGATATTTTGCTGAGCAGTGATTGCATCACTTTTGTCGTCCGAAAGATAGGATAAATTGTACGTTGACAACAACATTGAGGAGGTTGATCAAATGAATCTTAAACCGATGAAATCTTTCTATATGGGGCTTCTGACAAGCTTTGTACTTGGCATGAATGCCGTTATTCAATTTATAAACATTTATATGAATGATGGTCCTGAAGCTATAGGTTTCTTTTTCTTCTTTATGGGTTTTGTAATGATTGTTTTTTTTATAGTATACGTCGTAGATGTATTCAACAAAAACTACCAAATTATCCATGCCAAAATGGTTAGCAAGCATAAAAATATTATTTATGCTTTAAACGAAAACGGCAAAGTGAAACGAATTAGAGTCATCTATCCTGAAATTTTAAATGAGTTAGTTCCTGGGCAGCAGCTCGAAATCACATTGTCATCGACTCTATCAATACCGCTTCATATTGTTACAGTTGGCAAATCTAATGAAGGACATTTACATAACCATTTTGTGAAGTGTTTCCAACATATCGCGTGGGCGAATGCTCAAGTTATTATGGCGTTGAAATCGAGTGACCTTCCTATGGAGAAGTCATTAAGCTTGCTTAGTCATGTCCTTGCTGCCGAGAAGGTATGGCTAACCCGTATTAATGGAGAAGATAGTGCGGGGATGGCGATTTGGCCGACGCACACCTTAGAGCAATGTGAACATTTCGCTGAGCAAAATAAAGCGGACTATGAAATTTTGTTCTCCAAGCTGGTTGAATCGGACTATGGGAATGAAAGTGATTACTCAGACAGTAAAGGAAATCCGTTCACTACAAAAATAAGCGATATCCTTACGCAGGTTGTTTTGCATGGCAGCTACCACCGCGGACAAATCGCTTTATTGCTTAGGCAAGCTGGAGCAGATCCGATACTTACAGATTATATTATCTATGAGCGACAGGCAGCTTTAATAGAAAAAAGTATGCCAATTTCGAAATAGAAGTTGAATATGACGAAGCGAATCGTTAGTATAGAACAATGATATGACAATGATGTCGAGGTGACAGTCATGATTATATGGATTAATGGCGCGTTTGGCGCTGGGAAGACACAAACTGCGTATGAACTGCATAAAAGAGCGGAACATTCATTTGTATACGATCCAGAGAATGTTGGTTATTTTATTCGTAAAAATACGCCGCGTTCAACTCATACGAGTGATTTTCAACACAATCCGATGTGGCGTGACTTTAATTATGCGATGCTGAAGCATCTCGATGAAACCTATGATGGCATCATAATCGTACCGATGACAGTCGTTAATCCGCAATATTTTGAGGAGATCATTGGTCGCTTACGGGGAGATGGAGTGGAAATTATTCACTATGCTCTGTGTGCAACGGAAGAGACTTTAATGAAACGACTTCGGGGCAGAGGCGAGCGGAAAAACTCTTGGCCGATACAGCAAATAAAGAGATGTGTGGCAGCTCTTTCGGATGAAAGGTTTGGTCACCATCTGCAAACGGATCATTCGTCCATCATGGATAATGTKGAGCATATCGCTTCGCATTCGAATATTCAATTGCTGCCGGACCAAAGAAGCTCGTTAAAAAGATCGTTTGACCGCGTGATCACGCAGGTGAAGCACATTCGATTTTAAGAAAAAGAAATTAGGAAACTGGGAGGAACATCATGTCTAACTTAATGAACAACAAGGTAATCGTAATTATGGGTGTAGCCAATGAACGCAGCATAGCTTGGGGAGTAGCTAAATCACTGCATAATCAAGGTGCTAAGCTGGTTTTCACTTACCGTAAGGAAAGATCATTGGAAAAACTCAAAAAACTGCTCGAGCAGCATCAAATAGAAGCGTTGGAAGCCGTTTCCTGCGATGTGCTTGATGACAATAGTGTTATTGAGGCATTTAAGCAATTGGAGCAGAAGGTTGGCGTTATTCATGGCGTAGTTCATTCCGTCGCGTTTGCTGAGAAGGATGAGCTGCAAGGGGAATATGTAGACACAACAAGAGAAGGTTATTTGCTTGCGCAAAACTCCAGCTCCTACTCGTTAGTTGCCGTTGCGCGTGAAGCGAAGAAGCTTATGACCGAAGGCGGGAGCATCGTTACGCAAACGTATATCGGCGCAGAACGAGTGGTAAAAAACTATAATGTTATGGGCGTTGCGAAAGCCGCGCTTGAAGCCAGTGTAATGTACCTTRCTGAGGATTTGGGCAAATATGGCATTCGTGTTAACGCGGTATCTGCAGGTCCAATTCGGACGCTTGCTGCAAAAGGCGTTTCAGGCTTTAATGACATTATGTCCACGATCGAAGAAAGAGCGCCGCTTCGTCGCAATATAGATCAGGATGAAGTTGGAGATGCAACGATGTTCTTGCTTAGCCAGTTGTCGAGAGGCATCACAGGGGAAGTTCTTCACGTGGATGCCGGTTATCACATTCTTGCTTTGTAATTCGTTCAAATAAAAAATGGCTCAGATCTCATAACGAGGTCTGAGCTTTTTTTATGGATGTTTTAACCTATGCGGTAGAGTCGATTCGAACGATAGGGTAGATCTGTCTCCTGCAATTCACTTTATTTTGATTGAATAGCGGCTTTGATTTGAAGATTGACAGCTTTTACATCAATAGAAGGTAGTGTTTTATCTTCAAGCTTATACTTTTCTTTTAAGCTTAAAATGCGATAAACGCTTTTATCCAGCATATCCCTCGAAATAACGCCGTCGCGTGCATTTTTTTTGAGCGATTGGAGGACGGATAGCTGCGTTTTGTAATCATGTCCGATGAGGATGATATCACTTCCAGCCAAAATCGATGTGACTGCAGCTTTCCCAACATCAAAATGCTCCGTTATGCCGCCCATCGTCATATCATCAGTCATAACGACTCCTTCATAACCGAGTTCCTCGCGCAATAATTTCGAAATCATCTTTTTGGAAAGGGAAGCAGGGTAGTCTTTATCGATCTTCGGAATTAACAAATGGGCAATCATAATCGCATCGGTATCCTGCTGGATCGCTTCGACGAATGGAAGCAGCTCAAATGCCTTAAGCTCTGCCAAGGATTTATTCACGACAGGCAGATCGAGATGAGAATCTACTGAAGTATCGCCGTGTCCTGGAAAATGCTTGACGACTGCAGCCACTTGCTTAGATTGAATGGCTTTCATCGTTTCCAGGCCATGTGTAATGACTGTTTCTGCGTTGGTCCCGTAGGATCGATTGCCGATGACAGGATTTTTTGGGTTGCTGTTAATATCTAATACAGGCGCAAAATCCATGTTAAATCCGATGGAGCGAACTTCTTCACCAAGCGCTTGTCCAATTTGAAATGTGTAATCGGTATTGCCAGCTTTACCAACCTCAGCGGGGGGAGGAAGCTTAATGTACTCTTCGGGCATACGATTCACTTTCCCGCCCTCTTGATCGACACTTAGCCATAGAGGTGTTTGATTTTTTTGATTGGTTTCTTTTAGCTGATTAAGCAGTTTTAATATTTGTGCTGCATCGTTCATATTGTCCTTATACAAAATAAATCCGCCAACCCGGTATTTTTCAATCAGCTCTTTTGCCTGCTTATCCATTGAAGTACCTTCAAGACCTACGATGACCATTTGGCCGATTTTCTCATCTAAAGTCATGTTGGCGATTTTTTGTTTGAGCGGATCATTTTGTTCCGCTGGCTTGTCAGTCGATTTGTCAGTCGGTTTCGGGCTAGGCATAATCGTTGGCTGGTCACTTGGACTTATTGTTGGTGATGGAGATGTTGAAGTGTTACCCGTACTGCAACTTGAACAAATGATTAAAAGGGTTAGTAGTGTAACTGCTTTTTTTATCATCATAAATTCCTCCCTCGTTGCATGATCACCTTTATTGGCACGACTTATGCCTGCTGACAATTTGAATATTGCTCATTTTCCCATCATAAGCTGTATAGGTTATGAAAGCTACTACACATATTTTAATGTCGAGGAGGACTATGATGGAGGATCATCCCCAAGATCCAAATAGCGGCTCAGTTATCCCTCAGCCCATTCGAGCAAGTGATGGAACGGGAAATATAGACCAAGGTCCGCGTGATATTATGCGTGATATTGAAAACCCGAACATGCTCGTCCCTCCCGTTACCGATTCGGGTTTGCTTCCTAATTTGAAATTTTCATTCTCGGATACACATATGCAATTAAACAAAGGCGGCTGGTCACGCGAGGTAACCGTTCGAGACTTACCGATCGCAACAACTCTCGCGGCAGTCAATATGAGTCTCACAGCAGGCGGCGTTCGAGAGATGCACTGGCATCAGCAAGCCGAATGGGCTTATATGCTGCTTGGTAAAGCACGAATTACTTCAGTTGATCAAGCTGGACGCAATATGATCGCTGACATCAGTGAAGGAGATCTTTGGTATTTTCCGGCAGGCATCCCTCATTCCATTCAAGGGCTTGAGGGAGGCTGCGAATTTTTGCTTGTTTTTGATGATGGAACCTTCTCTGATCTGAATACATTATCCATATCCGATTGGTTTGCACATACGCCAAAAGACGTGTTGTCTGCAAATTTTGGCGTTCCCGAAAGCGTTTTTCAACATATTCCTTCCGATCAGGTTTATATTTATCAAGATAAGGTGCCAGGGTCAATTGAAAGCCAAAAGGTGCAATCTCCATATGGTGAGGTTCCCTCTCCATTTACACATCGCTTGTTGGCGCAGCCACCACTTAAAACTTCTGGCGGAAGCGTGCGGATTGTGGATTCCTCGAACTTTCCTATCTCGAAAACGATTGCTGCCGCCCTCGTAGAGATACTACCGGGAGGAATGCGTGAGCTTCACTGGCATCCAAACAACGATGAGTGGCAATATTATCTTGCTGGACAGGGTCGAATGACCGTGTTTGCTGGAAACGGTGTCGCTCGAACCTTTGATTATCGTGCTGGTGACGTTGGATACGTACCATTTGCTTATGGACATTATATCCAAAATACGGGCAGCCAATCACTTTGGTTTTTGGAGATGTTCAAAAGTGATCGCTTTGTTGATGTGTCATTGAACCAGTGGATGGCGCTAACTCCGTGTGAACTGGTTGAAAGTAATTTGCATGTCGGTCCGGAGCTGATGGATGCCCTGCGCAAAGAGAAATGGCCTGTTGTAAAATATCCGAACTTCTCCTATAAACCGAAGTAAGCAGATATGATGATAATGAAGATTTTCTAAAAAGTGATTTCAAGCTTTTTGGGAAATCTTCTTAATTTTGTGGACAGGTTCTCTTCTAAAACAGCAATGTGGTAAAGTATAGCTATGATGATAGATAGGAATAGTACAAATTTTATATAAGAACACGAACATAGGAGAACGATGATGCTGAAATATAATATTTGTTTTATTAAACGCGCCAATGAAATATTGTTGCTAAATCGTGAGAAATCCAGCTGGATGGGCTGCTGGAATGGGATTGGCGGCAAGCTTGAACCGCAGGAGTCTCCGAGGGAAGCGATGATTAGAGAGATTGAAGAAGAAACGGGTATTCGTCATTACGATTTGCATTTTAAAGGATTAGTTACCTGGTCTGGCGATAATTTTGATTTTGGCGGCATGTATGCGTATATAGCAGAAGTGCCGGCTTCCTTTGGATATGCGACACCTAAGAAAACAGATGAAGGGATTTTGGACTGGAAAACATTCGAATGGATTATGGATAAAAACAATGTCGGCATCGTGTCCAATATTCCAATCACACTGCCTATGATGCTGAATGAAGCCCATAGTTACGATCATCATTGCGTCTATAAAAACGAGAATTTAATCGATATTAAACATAAAGAGATTTCTTCCAGCATCGAATCAGATACTTCTAGTAGAGAGCTATATTTAAGCGGTTACGCGATTAAACAAGAATCGCATAGTTAATGAATGTACAGTAGAGAGGATGAGTCGATTGATTAAAGCGTTGGTCTTTGATTTTGACGGTCTTATTATTGATACGGAAACGCCATCCTATTATGCTTTTCGTCAAGTTTATGAGGAGTATGGAGTAGAGCTGCCTGTGACGCTGTATGCCAAATGTGTAGGGACGTCGCTGGATCAATTTAACCCTTATACTTATATTGCCGATTGTGTAACTGAAACGATAGATTTAGCAGCTGTTAAAGCAAAATTTAAAGAAGTCTATGCAGAGCTTCTTAAGTCAGCTGATATTCGCCCAGGCGTGATGGACTACTTGAATGAGGCGAAGCGTATGAATCTCAAAGTTGGTCTCGCATCCAGCTCTCAGCTTTCTTGGATAAAGCCATATTTGGTTAAACATCAATTGGATCATTATTTTGACAGCTTCAGTACAGCTGATGAGGTCGAACGGGTCAAACCTGATCCGGAGCTGTATTTGCTGGCGCTGCAGAAGCTTGGAGTTGAAGCGAGTGAAGCGATTTCATTTGAGGATTCTCTAAACGGGTTTTTAGCAGCTAAAGCAGCGGGACTACATACAGTGATCGTTCCAAACGAGCTGACGAAGGATTTTGCTTTTATGGATTATGATTTACTGATTCCTTCAATGGCAGATAGAAGCTTGTCTGATCTTATTGAAACGAGAGAATTAAAGGCACCACGTATAGGGGAGAAGCGTTAAGTAATAAAACCATCAAGATTTCACAGCATTGTTGATTTACATAGAGGATTAGGTTATTTTTCATATAGAGAATATTCATACTTACAACATACAGAATTGAGGAATGAAAATTGAAATTTAGACCTTGTATCGATTTGCATGACGGTAAAGTGAAACAAATTGTCGGTGAAACTTTGAATGCCGAAATCATAGAAAACTTTGTATCCAAACAAGATTCAGCTTATTATGCAGAATTGTTCAAGAAAGACGCGCTTACGGGCGGTCACGTGATTATGCTCGGCGGCGGAAACGAGGAAGCGGCAGTTCGGGCTCTTGCGGCATATCCTGGCGGCTTGCAAATTGGCGGTGGTATTACTGCGGATAACGCTGCTTTTTATTTGGAGAAGGGCGCTTCGCATATTATTGTGACCTCATATATTTTTAAAGATGGTCAGCTGAATGAGGATCATCTTGCGAAGATCGTCGCTGAAGTGGGGAAGGACCGTTTAGTAATCGATCTAAGCTGCAAGGAGAAGGACGGGCAATGGTTTGTTGTGACGAATCAATGGAAGCAATTCAGCGAGTTCGTTGTTAACCAACAAAACATCTCATTCCTTGAGCAATATTGCAATGAGTTTCTTGTTCATGCTGTTGATGTGGAAGGCAAGCAGAGCGGCATTCAGCAAAGCCTCGTTCGTTCATTAGCTGATTGGGTAACGATTCCGACAACCTATGCCGGCGGGGCAAGGTCGATTGCGGATATGGATCAATTTAATGAGCTTTCAAATGGCAAGCTGGATATTACAATCGGCAGTGCGCTTGATATTTTTGGCGGGCAATTATCCTATGAGGAAGTTGTTGCCTACAGTAACAAGGCTTAGAGAGAAAACAGCAACGAAGCTGGCTAACTGAGACTTCGTTTCCTAGGTGGTGTTAAGGATGGATGTGGAAGAATATTATTGCAGGTTAAGAAACACTTTTCCAGCAAACCCAGAAYGCGAGCCTATTTTTTTATCCATGGAACGGATCTGCGACATATTGTCTTGTACACGCAGAAATGTACAAATACTTTTGACAAAAATGATGGAAAAGAGCTATATCGAATGGTTGCCCGGTCGTGGCCGCGGCAATCTCTCGCAAATCGTATTTCTTGTTTCATACCGTGATATCGTTCTCGGCAAAGCGAAGGGGCTAGTCGAGAGAGGGAAGATCAACGAGGCTTGGAGCATGCTCGAGATGCTTCAGGATCCAGCTGTGAAATCCGAAATTATGACATGGTTGTCTGAATTATTTGGCGTGAAGAGGGATATGGAGGAGAAGGATGTACTGAGATTTCCCTTTTATCGTCCTCTCTTGCGCTTAGATCCTGCTTTCGTCTGTCGCCGCATGGAGACGCACTGGATAGAGCAGGTTTTTAATACATTGGTCAGATATTCAAATCAGGATGGTAAATTCCACCCTCAGCTCGCTCATTACTGGGAAAGCAACGTGATGAAAACGAGCTGGACGTTTTTTTTGCGCAAGGGCGTTCGTTTTCACAATGATAAGATAATGACCTCGCGAGATGTCGCATTTACTTTTCAAAGACTGCTCACAAGCTCGCCTGCGGAGTGGTTAACGTCCAAGATTAAGGAAATAAGAGAAACGAGCAAGTACAGCATTACCTTTGAGCTAAATGAGCCTAATGCGCTGTTTCTTCATTTCCTTTGTACGGAACGTTATTCGATTGTACCTGAAATGCTCGATGGTACTGGTTCTGATGAGCAGTTTGCCATCATGCCTATTGGGACTGGGCCGTTCAAGATTACCAAAAACAATGAGTCTATGCTCGTTGCAGAAGCCAATGAGTTTTATTTGGAAGGTTGTCCTCATCTGGATCGCATTGAAATGTGGGTGTGGCCAAATTATGAGGAAAATCAAGAGCAGCTGCAGTCAGACGGTGAAGATCAACTGGTTTATTTTGAAGCGCAAATCAAGGAGAGTTTAAGACCAGCGCTGGCACAATTGGAGAAAGGCAGCACTTTTATTACCATCAATACAGCGAAAAAAGGCATCACGCAGCAAATGAAGTTCCGCCAGGCTTTGCACTACGGAATAGATCGGCAGCAAATGATCCACGAATTAGGCGGCATTAGGCACCAGCCTTCAACCGGCTTTAATTTAGAGGATACGGATAAGGCTTTCTATAACGATTATGATACGCAACTAGCGGCAACATTGCTTGAAGAGTCAGGATATAAGGGCGAGACCATTACGTTATATACTTATGAAATGCCTGCGAATGATCAAACTTCGAAATGGCTGCAAAGGGTTTACAAGTATTTAGGCATTTCACTGGAAATCGTAAAGCTTTCGCTCGAAGAGCTTGCTAATCCCGAAATCATAATGAAAGCGGATATGATCCTTAGTGGGGAAGTACTCGGAGAGCAGCCTGATATTTCGCTTATTGAGATGTATATGTCAAAGAACAGTTTTATTACGAACCATCTGGGTGCGGTTGACAAGATGAATATCAATCAACAAATTTCAAATTGTTTGCGGTATGAGAATTCAGATATTAGAATGGGTTATTTGATAAGCATACAAGAGGAGCTCAAACGAAATTTCAGCTTATTGTTCTTATATCATAGCCTGCAGATTGTAGGACATCATCAAACGCTGCAAGGAATTTCGTTAAACGCATGGGGTAAAATCGATTATAAAAACGTCTGGTTAAGAAATACGTGATGATTAGCTCGTTTTTATTTGGATTTGCGAGGTGAGATTATGAATGAGCAGGAGCTCATCGACAACATTATCAAAGGTATAGACATACTTCGTGGCAGCAGTCGAATATCAAAAATAAATAAAGGTTATATTTACAATTGGATTGGAAGCGGGACAAGAGCTTGCTAAGATGCATAAGTGGCATGCTCCTGCTTCAGTCTTGTCATGGCATGACCGTAAGCTTGCAAAGCATAAAAGCTATATCGAGCAATATATGGCTAGTGGGGCTCGAATGAAAGACGATGCGCAGATTCTATCCTTTATTGAACAAAATCTGCATCTGATGAAGGATCGGCCTAACGTTTTTCAGCACGATGATTTTCATGTGGGCAATTTAATTGTAAAAGAAGGCAGATTAGCCGGCGTCATTGATTTTAATCGATGGGACTGGGGAGATCCGGTACATGAATTTCTGAAGGCCGGGATGTTCAGCAGTGAAATCAGCATTCCATTTACGATGGGTACGATTAAAGGATATCATGGCGAACTAGAGCCTGATGAGAAGTTCTGGACCTTATATTCTCTTTATCTTGCGATGACGATTATCTCCTCAATCGTTTGGATATTGAAGGTGCGGCAAGTTGAGCTGCCTATTATGGTAGAGAAGCTGGAGCGAGTATTAGAGGATCATCATTATTTTGACAGCATAGTTCCACGATGGTATTTGGAGGTTCAAGAATATGAGACCGGATCATTATAAGCTTATGTACGAATTTGTAAAATGGGCAGGCGGACATTCGCATATTACTGGAATTGCGTTGGTTGGGCCTTGTGCGGACGATGAGAGTGAAGAGGATTCGAATTTAAGCTTTCTTCTCGTTACCGATAAGAAGCAAAAAACAGTAGATGCCATTTTATATCAGTTCCAATACGAGGCTATAGAGCAAGCGACGAAAGAGGAATATGCTTTGCTAACCTCTCTAAAAATAGAGTATGCAAGTGGAATCGAAGCTGACTTTGGTGTTGCAGATACCGAGTGGCTGCATAGACCTTTGGAGCAGGGATTGGGTGACTTGTTAGTGCAAGGCTTCAAAGTCATTTGGGAACAAGAAGAAATGTTCGATGATATTTTAAGAGCGATTGCTAGACATGCTGTTGAACTAGAGAATGGGGCTCTTTAATATAAAGCAGGCTGTACCTAATGGTCAAAAACCTTTAGATCCAGCCTGCTTTTTTATTAAGAACGAAATGTGAAAGAGACCAGCTCTGCTGTTAGTACATATTTGGTTTCTAAGGCAGTTGTCGTAATGGTCAAAAAGTTAGCGTTAAATGCCATCAACTGGCCTTCTTCATTTCCTGTTGAGGTCGTTATATAAATAATGCTGCCAATATGGCGCTTGAGTAAACTATAAATAGCAGTACCTGGAAGAATCTGATTTCCATTTGAAATAATAGACATCGCAAGCCTACTCTCCTTAGAATCTTGTTTATGAAACTGCTGGATTCTCGTGGACATAAATAATGTTTGCATAAAAGATTCGCAGCTCGTAAAGAAAACTATCTTGATCGAAGGAAACGAGTATAAAGTCGTTACCTACCTGATCGAGTCTTCCGATTACAGCAAGCTGACCAAAGCCATTCGTCATGACAAACACTTCTTTGCCGAGTAAAGCGATCAAATCGCCCGAAAGCGTTGTTGACATGAGCACAAACCTCTTCTCATAGGGAGTTATGAAATTGTTTCAATGTTCGTGATGAAGGAAAACGGGATAAACATCAAAGTACCTGCGACCGTGTTTAATTGGACAAGTGTTGATTGTACGCTGATTACTGTTCCAGTGAACCCGGTCGGCTGTCCCGGTGTCATGACATTAATGAGAGTACCAACAATAAGGTAGCCGTTAAGCAATGTAATGAGCTCTGTAAAGTCAAACCCGCTTGACGGTCCCGGGGGACCCTGAACGCCTTGAAGACCCTGAAGACCCTGCGGTCCTAATGAACCGGGGACGCCTTGTGGTCCTTGAATGCCTTGAGGACCAACAGCTCCAGCCGCTCCTTGTGCTCCTGCTGCGCCTTGAGGACCTGTAAGACCGGTTGGACCGGCAGGGCCTTGCAAACCTCTTTGCCCACTTGGACTTCCCTTTTTCTGTACTTTAAGGTGGCAGCGATCGGTCTTTCTTTTTTTGTGTTTCCGCACAACTTTAGGTTTACATTCCGTATTGCTCAGACTGCCATTGCTATGATGTAAGTGCAGCTTGCCATGAATAACGACATTTCTCTTTTTACTCACTATTTTTTTCCGTTTCTTGCTCACAGTCTGAAGCTGCACTGTGGGTGAATTTGCAGAAGCTATCAAAATATAATCCCTCCTATAAAGCTATTGCTCCTATATATGTATTTCTTTTTGCCAGAAAAGGGACTAGGGATTACCCCAATTATGCTAGTGAAGAGGATAGATAGACGTATTTTCATAGTTTTCAAAAATGATTTGAATGGTAAAAGGGATTATAAAAACAATCTACCCTATAATCAACTTAAGATGTATAATCATGGGAATCAATAAGCAAAGGAGAGAGGAATAGTTATGATACATTATCAGAACGATAAAAACTTGTCCGCGCAAGACTTGTCGCAAGTATTTGCGAGCTCTGGGATTAAAAGACCTTATCAAGATTTAGAACGCTTGCAAAAAATGATCGATCATGCAGATATCATTATTAGTGCATGGGACGGCAATAAACTGGTCGGAATAGCGCGGGCGATTACAGACTATTCCTATTGCTGCTATCTGTCTGATTTGGCAATTGATCACGACTACCAAAGATTAGGTATCGGCAAGGAGCTGGTAGAGCGACTTAGGCAAACACTTGGTGCGCAAGTGTCACTTGTCTTGTTGTCTGCACCTTCAGCTGTCGACTATTACCCGAGAATTGGATTTACCTCTACGGATAAAGGCTTTGTAATAGCAAGAGAACGTTAAGTTTATTTAGAAACGTAGAGAGGGGGAAAGTCAGTGATCGAGTCGAAAATAGCTATTAATCAAGATGTTCATATTCATTACTTAGATTCAAAACCAGATGCAGACCAAAAATTAACCCCATTAATCATATGCCCAGGGTTATCGGAAACAGCTGAAGAATATGAGGATTTATTGTTATATTTATTGCCTCGAAGAGCAATCGTTCTCTCGTTCCGCGGGAGAGGGCAAAGCGATACGCCGTTTAATCATTACGATCTAAAAGATCACATAGCAGATCTTTCAGCTGTTGTTGAAGCTGCAGCCGTGGATCGCTTTCATCTGATGGGATACTCTCGGGGTGTATCTTATGCGCTTGGTTATGCTCAAACGAACGAGCATCACTTAGAATCACTTATTTTAGAAGATTATCCTGCAGAGCATAAACAAATGTCGGCTGAATGGCGTCACGATTATATTTTTAATTATTTGAAGCCGATGAAGCGGGAAGAGAAAATAAGAGAACAAGCGGTTATCGGAATTGAGCGGGACTCTTCACAGCTGCAGCTGGATGTAAAGCTTAAGCTGCCTGTTCTTGTTATGAGAGGGATGCTAGAGGGATCATTGCTTAGCGATGCGGAACTAATTCATTACAAGCAGTTGTTCAGCAATATATCGGTTAAAGAGTTTTTTGAGTCCGCTCATAATATTCGCGGTACCGAAAAGGAAGAGCTCTATCAAACAATCGAACAGTTTATCAAGCATCGTTAGAAAAAGTAGGACGGTTGCGGTTCAACTTGAAAACCCAGTTGACAATGAAAATGATAATTGTTATCATTAGGTGACTTTTGAGGTGAAACTATTTTTACTTCACAGCCATATATCGTCTTACAGGGGGAACTATCGTGATTAACCGCAACAAGAGATTTGTACTTGTATTTATGAGTTTGATTGTCCTATCCATTTGTCTAGCAGCTTGCGGAGGTAATAAAACAAATAATACACCTGCTGCTACAGTGGCTCCAACAGATGCGCCAACAGAAAGAAAACTAACAGATGCATTAGGTAACGAGGTTACCATTCCAGCTAATCCTCAGCGCGTCATTGGTTCTTATTTAGAAGATCACTTGGTAGCTATAGGCATTAAGCCAGTTGCTCAGTGGTCCGTACCTAACGGTATTCAAGATTACTTGCATGATTCGCTTGCTGATGTTCCAACTATACCGTATGATCTTCCATTTGAAGCCGTAACAAGCTTTGAACCAGACCTTATTCTTATGGCATATGATGCGAATGTGGAAGGCGATAAATTTGCGCAATACTCAAAAATTGCTCCAACCTTCACCATTGGCGATAAATTGATTGCAGACTGGCGTGCTACTTTGCTGAAAGTCGGAGAGGTTTTTGGAAAGAGTGCAGAAGCGCAAAAAGCTTTGGATGAGTATGATGCAAAAGCAAAAGCTGCTAAAGAAAAATTGCAAAGCGCAATCCCAGGTGAATCAGCTGCAGCTCTTTGGTTTGTACAAGGCAACTTTTATATCGTAAGTGAAAAGCTATCGAGTGGTGATCTTCTTTATAATCAATTAGGTTTGACTGTTCCAGAGGTTGTAAAAGAAGTTTCTGCAACAGGAACGGGCAACTGGAACGCCATTTCGCTAGAAAAACTAGCTGAACTTGATGCCGACCATTTGTTCCTCATTAACAGCGGCACAGATGCGGATTCGCAAGCATTAAGCGATCCAATCTGGAAAAACATCCCTGCTGTGAAAAACGGTAAAATTTATGAGTACCCAAGCACATCAAGCTGGTTGTACGCAGGTACAATTGCTTACTCACAAGTCATTGATGATGTATTGGAAAGCATTGTGAAATAATAGCAGTAGAGTTGAACAAAGGGCTGTACCTCCGTGCGAATTGTGCATAGGGGTACAGTCCTTTTCTCTGTGGCAAGCCTTCCGTACCTTTTGAAATCCATGTATAATCATGGAAGATAGGACACTGGACAAGGAGTTGTATAATAATGACTTTTCATATGAAATCAACCGTACCGATTCTTCGCATTTTTGATGAGGCGAAAGCACGAGACTTTTATTTCAATTTCTTGGAATTTAAATGCGATTGGGAGCATCGTTTTGAGCCAGACTTGCCGCTCTATATGCAAATCTCTAATGGCGATTGTGTCATCCATTTATCGGAGCATTATGGCGATAGTACGCCTGGTTCAGCAATCCGCATTGAAGTAGACAATGCCAAGGCGCTTCAAGAGCATTTGTTAGCCAAAAAATATAATTTCGCTAGACCTGGCTTTGATGAAGAATGGAATCAAGTGAGCATTACAGATCCATTTGGAAATCGTCTGCACTTTTATTCTGCTAAGTCTGAGGAAATTAGTTAGATACGGTTGAATTAGAGACATGTGAAGGGGCTGAAATATTGGATCAATTGATTTTAAATATGGCTAGAGAGGTTGCTATTGCTGCAGCTTATGAAGCGGGCCGGCTTACACGTGAGAAGTTTGGAACATTGGATCATTATGAAGAAAAAGGCGACCATGGCGATATCGTTACGGAAGTCGATTATTTGGCAGAGAGCATCATACTAAATAAAATTAGAAGCGTATTCCCCGATCATCGCATTCGATCAGAGGAATATGGCGAGAATGATCTGACTAGCGAATGGCTGTGGTTGGTCGATCCACTTGATGGAACTAATAATTTTGCGGTTGGATTGCCGTTGTTCGGCATCTCGATCACGCTCTCTTATAACTTTAAACCGGTGTTGGCGGTCATTTATGAGCCGATGACAGATCGTTTGTACGTGGCAAGCTCAGGCGAAGGCACTCTATGCAATGCTAGGCCAATACATATGAAACAATCAAAGGCTTTTGCAAAAGCGAGAGTTGGCTGGATACAAGGTCATGCGGTGCAAAATGAACAGCGTGCCGTAACGCTTAGACATTACATAGACGTTAACACGAAGCGGATGATGCGGCTGTGGGCGCCAACGCTGCAATGGACGATGCTTGCCAGAGGGGATTTGGATGCAATTATCGTTTACAACTCGGAGGGCGAGGATCTATATTCAGGTATCTTAATGGTTCAGGAAGCGGGCGGCGTTGTCATTGATTATGATGGCAATTCTTTTAAGGGCGTAAATGAAGAGCCTTATTTAATTGCATGCCACCCTGATCATCAGACCTATTTTATGAACCTTGTTAAAGAAGGACTGGCAACGTAAGAAAAGGATGGAAATCGCTTTATTCGTATAAAATAAGGAAACAGTTTTTGGGTAGTGATCGACCCGCTAAGGAGAGACAACATGGTAGAAGCACTCATAGGAAGCTTTATTTCTGCAATGGCTACCGTGCTAGGCGCGGTTCCGCTGCTCTTTGTCAAAAGCCTTTCGGAAAAATGGAAGGACATATTGATTGCTTTTACAGCTGGCATCATGGTTTCTGCGTCTACCTTTGGCTTGCTGCCGCAAGCTCTCAAGGAATCTGGGCTAATCCCACTGACGTTAGGACTTTTAATTGGCGTGATTGCGCTTGACCTCATTGAAAAAAATCTACCCCATATCGATATTGAGCAAAAAAGAGGGATCTCATCCTTTGACAGCAAGTCGCTGCTCGTCATATTTGCATTAATCATCCATAACATTCCGGAGGGCTTAAGCACCGGCTTTAGTTATGCAAGTACGAATGGCGGACTTGGACCGATGGTAGCTATTGCAATCGGGGCTCAGAACATGCCGGAAGGGCTCGTCCTTGCCATCTTCCTTATTCATTCCAAGGTGAGCAAGCTGAAGCTTATGCTAATCGTAACCTTGACGGGTCTAATGGAGGTTGTCTCTGCGATAGTCGGTTATTTTGCCGCAAGTTATGTGGCTGGGCTTATTGGCTATGGACTTGCGTTTGCATCTGGTGCTATGTTGTTCATCGTCTATAAGGAGCTAATTCCTGAGACACATGGACATGGTTATGAACGTTCTGCAACCTATTCCTTTATCATAGGGCTGCTTGTGATGGTGTATATTAGTCATTTCTTTGGTTAATCATTCCAAAATCAAGATGTAATTTTTACGGGAAGCACAAACTTTATATTTTAATTGGTTTTTCAAGCTTTATTCGTTTACAATGAACGATAGAAAAGGGAGGTATCATAATATGTCGAAGATAAACAGGATGTTGCTTGACGTTGATACAGGCATTGATGATGCTTTAGCCATCTTATATGCACTGCTTTCACCAGAGATTAAGGTAGAGGGTATTACGACGGGATTTGGGAATATCGACGTTGAACAAGCTACGGAAAATACGCTGCGTGTCATTCAAGTTGCAAATTGCGGTTATGAGGTTCCCGTTGCGAAGGGTGCATCAGGTCCGCTCAAGCGTGTGTTCCCAGGCGCTGTCGCTCATATTCATGGACATAATGGCATCGGCGATGCAGAATTGCCGCCAACTCATCAGAAGCCTCTGGAGGGTATATCTGCTGCGGAATTCATCGTTCAGAAAGTGAATGAGAGCCCAGGAGAGCTTATTCTTGTAACTGTAGGCAGACAAACGAATCTAGCTCTCGCTCTACAGCTAGATCCTTCCATTGTAACGAAATTCAAAAAGGTCGTTATTATGGGTGGAACAGTATTCGCACCAGGCAACATTACACCCGTGAGCGAAGCAAATCTGTACGGTGATCCAGAGGCAGCAGCGCTAGTATTCGAATCAGAGCTTCCAATTACAATTGTCGGCTTGGATGTAACACAGAAGACTCGTCTTACAAAAACACATATGGAGCAATTATCACGCGAGATTGCTGATGATAAACATGAAATCCTTGATTTCCTAAATGTCGCTTTAGAGCGTTATTTTGAATTTTATGCATTTTCTAATCACTTTGACGGCGAATGCGCAATGCATGATCCGTTAGCTGTTATTGTAGCTATTAATCCTTCTCTCGTGAAAATAGAAACGATGAATGCGGTTATTGACTGCGGTGAAGGTTTAACGGCAGGGATGATCATTACGGATCTCAGAGTACGTTCGGTTGTAGGCCGTCCTGTTGATTTCTGTTTGGAAGTTGAGCAGGAGAGAGCGATCTCCCAGCTATTATCCGTATTTAAAAAAGGGGAATAATCATCAATGGAGCAGAGGCATTCACGCGAGTCCAGATGTTACAAAACGGCAAGAGTATTTCCGCCGGACGTCAACAATCACAATACATTGTTTGGCGGGAAACTAATGGCTTACATCGACGATATTGCTTCGATTGCAGCAACCAAGCATTGCCGGCGTTCAGTCGTGACCGCCTCCACAGACTCTGTTGATTTTTTGCATCCCATCAGACCTTCTGATTCGGTATGTTTAGAAGCGTTCGTGACGTGGACAGGCCGAACCTCAGTAGAGGTTTTTGTGAAGGTGATCAAAGAGGATTTGTTAAGCGGCGAACGTAAAATTGCAGCAACCTCTTTTTTAACCTTTGTTGCACTGGACGAGAATCGGAAGCCCGTTCCTGTACCAATCGTTGTACCGGAATCGGATGAGGAGATAAAACTGTTCGAGACAGCTGAACACCGAGCGGACATGCGCAAGGTGAGAAGAGATGAAAGCAAAAAGTTTGCTGGATTTTTGACGGTTACTTATCCTTGGGATTAACTTTTGATTTCTCAAAAGACTGCGTCAGCATAAAAATTGCTGTCGGGGTCTTTTTTTTGATGAAATTTAATGTTTAGCATTATATTTGTTGAATCGCTTGCTGTTTTTTTGGGGGTATTGAGAGAAAATGCAGTGTACTTGTATCGATTTATGTGTAAAAATGATCCGAAATACGGGTGTGGAACAAATGTTCTCATATAATTTAGCCTAATTAGATGATATTTTTCATCATCTTGGGCAAAATTGACTTAAATGCCGATCTGAAAGGAGATATTGCATTAAGAATTGGGTGAATTGACTAAAATTAATGGTTTTTATCCCCAATATGCTCATTTCGCGAGTGGGGAACATTTGTTCCCTTTTTATGTTTTAGCGCTCAGATAGTAAAGGCAGCTCTTTTTATCGGAGCTGCCTAAACATTAGATTAGCAGCTTTTGTCCTTTTTCTTCGGTATAGCTTCGTCGTTTCTGCTTTGCTTATCACCAAATTGATCGAGCCTGGATGGACTTGAAGCTGGTCCATCATTATCAGGTTTATTATTTCTTCCTGTCAATGTCATCACCTCCAGCATTATAGGGTGAGCAGGATCTGTCCATTTCATACCCACAAAAATCGATGAATTGGAGCCTGTTTGTCCAGTTAGACGTAGTAGTGTATGTACAACATTTTTTTCAGTCTTATTATTCAGAGTATGGAGAGTGCTGCAGGATGAATTTTACTTTCGTTTTTACACGTGCATTTTTGTTAAGTTTAATGGGTGCAATCGGGTTCATATGGATATCCATTTGGATTGGCGATCAGCGAATTGCAAATTTTGATCAGAGCATCATCAGTAAAATTCAAGGAGCGGAATCTGATACTCTTACAGCGATAATGAAGTTTTTTTCGTTTATTGGATCAGGAGTTATGGTTTCTATTTTAGCCATCATCATGTTAGTCGTATTAGCAAAATTGCAATATAGAAGAGAACTGTACTTCTTTGCAGGAATCTTAATTGGATCAACCATTTTAAATAGTGTGCTAAAATTGAGTTTTCAACGTGTCAGGCCAACGATTTACCGCATTATTGAAGAAAATGGCTACAGTTTTCCGAGTGGACATTCCATGGCCGCTTTCACTTTTTACGGGATTATCATTTTTCTATTATGGAAGCATATTCCGAAGGCGTATTGGCGTGTCATTTTGATCTTAGTTGGTTCAGTTATGATACTGGGGATAGGGATTAGCCGGATTTATTTAGGGGTCCATTTTCCAAGTGATATTGTAGGTGGATATTTGGCTAGTGGGACATGGCTTGCTGTATCGATCGGTTTGTATCAGTATGTGCTCGATAGAAGAAATCGCAAATTGAAAAGTTAACTGGGCTGGGACTTTATCAAGCATCATTGAATGTTTATGGAGGATTAGAACAACATGTTTGGTCAAAATCATCCTAATTCTTAATAAAATGATCGGAAGAGAGTGTCTTTTTCCGGTCATTTTTTTGTAAAGTGTAGAGACTATTTGGTATAGTTGTCGTTAATGACGAAGCATTGAGGAGTAAATATGAATTGTATTGCTATCCAACATTATTATAAAGTGAAGAGAGAAATCACAAGTGTAGAACAAAAAACAGTAGTGGATGAACGTGTTATGTATTTATACAAAGAGAAAATTGTTACTAAGTACCGTGAATTTCCGATAACGGAAGTATTCGATTTATCGTATAAACCGATTGGCGGGGATGGCGGTATTTTCTATTTGCACACGCTGCAGGGTGTTTTCTCGTATATGCTATCCACAGATCCAGCGTCTTTTATAGAAGCGTTTAAGGATTTAAGCAGCTCTTCTCCAAAAGAATGATTCATGTTGAAAATGAACCAATAGCGTTGTAGCTCTTGATGAGACCGCCCTTGATTAAAGGCGGTCTTTCCATGTTTAAACAGGTATCCATTTTGCCGTATATGAAGAAGGACGAACCTTACTGCTGTAATCTTAGCTGTAATCTTAATGGAAGCTTAATTGTTAGCCCAATAATGAATAAGAGTTAAGGTCTAGTTAAAGCTGAGTTACACAAGATCTAAGAGTGGTTTGTTAGAATGAGGAAGACAAAAGCAAAGCTATATAAATAAGCAGGTGATTTATCGGAGATTCAACTGAATTGGTTAAAACAAAGAATGTAGAATAAGGGGAGAAATTGAATGATGAAAAAAATACTTAGATTTTTACTTAAAGCTGTAATTGTCATTATTATAGCTATTGTAGTTTTTCTAGCCGTCGTTTTTATCGTTAATATCATCAGCAATAAAACGGACAAAGATAAAATCGTATCTTATGGTCAGCTTGTACCTGTAGACGGGAAAAATATGAATGTTTTGATTCAAGGCGATGGCAAAGAAACGGTTGTGCTGCTGCCTGGTTACGGAACAGGAGCGCCAGCGCTTGATTTCAAACCACTAATTGATGAGTTGGCACCATTTTACAAAGTAGTCGTGATTGAGCCATTTGGGTATGGCTTAAGTGATGTTACAGAAAAAGAACGTACTACTGAAAATATAGTGAAAGAAATTCATGAAGCGCTGCAACAGCTAAATATTAACCGCTACACGTTAATGGGCCACTCTATAGCCGGTATTTACGGTCTAGATTATGTGAACAAATATGAGAATGAAGTTACAGCATTTGTTGGGATAGACAGCAGTGTTCCAACACAAGGCGGTTTGGATGAACCATTTCCATCAGATGTTTATAAAGTACTCAAAAAGACTGGTTTCTTGCGATTGTTATCGAAACTAACCGACGATCAGCTTATTGCTCCAGAAGTTAATGATGAAATGAGAGAGCAGATTAGAATAATCTCTCTCAAAAATATGATGAATCCCAATATCATTAGTGAAGGGGAAAATTTCAAGCCTAATTTTGCCGCTGTTGAGAATTCGAAATTCCCGAAAGACCTTCCTGTTATTTTCTTTTTAGAAGCGAATAATACGGATGTTGAAGGCTGGGAACAATTGCATGAAGAACAGATAAAAGATCTAGTTCATGGAAAATTGATGACATTTGAAGGCACGCATTATCTACACCATACAAGGTCCAARGAAATCGTGGAAAACTATAGGAGCTTTATGGAGGATGTAAATAAAGGCCAGTAGAAAGTTCTGGCCATATACAATTGAATATAAAGCAGGCGCTCCTGGACTACTGCCGGGAGCGCCTTTTTTCGTGTTAAGTATGATAATACATAGAAGAAACCCCGATTTTGTTTCCTTAAGCTTGGATTTGAAAACCCTGAAATCATCATCTACCTTTCTATACAAAAGTGAACAGCCGGAATGAGAGAAGTAGGGAAATAAACTGACAGCGTGATCCTTCCGGAGCTTATGCTTTTAGAAAGGGTTGGGATAATCAGCAGCTTGGAAGAAGGGAGAAATAGAAATGAAGTATTGGGCTTTGCGATATAATATGGTAAAATCTTCAACTCCATAAACGCAGAGACGATCCCACATGTAGCGTCATCTTTCAGAGAAATTATCTCTCAATAACCGTTGTTTCCGGAGTTCCTGGATTTGAAGACATCCCAAGAGGAGGAAAACAGAGCTCAGCCCTAACGGCAAATATCAGAAGCTTGTTCTGCAATTCGCTGCAATCGGCAAGGAAGTAGAGTCTCTTGAAATTAGGGATAATGATAAGAATGTGCTCCTTAAAAAAGTAGAGAAGATTTCGCCAAATAGTGATCTCCAGACGATTGAGGTAGATATTTCTGGAGTAAAGAATATCGCAATAAATGTGACACAAGCTGTTGACGGCGGGTTCATTATTCCGCTAGATACTTCAATTTACAAGTAAGATTAAGCTGATAAGCCCACAATGCCCGTATAGGCGTAGTGGGCTTATTTTCATGTTAAATTACATTAGATTTTTTCTCGTTCTTTTGGTTTGAATGACAGACTCATTCTTTAAAATAGGGCGTAATCCCGCTTGAATATAGGTTCTCCACTAAATTGAAAAATTGTTCTGACGATAAATCCTTTTGACGCTGGAGCCAAAGACGAAATAAAGAAAGGGAAGTTGTCAGGTAAAACTCAATTAAGTATGGCGTTATGGAATGGTTTTGCGGAATGTTTAATTCTAATTGATTCAAAGTGATTTCATTTTTTAAGCGTTTTAAAAAACGGGCACTTCCATAATCACCCAAAAGGGCATTAAGAACCAGGAGATGTTCTCTTTTGTCCAGACAATAGAGCGTATCTTGAACCGTATGCATCGATAGCTCTTTGTTTTCCAATTCTTTTTTCATTTCATTCAATAAGTCATTTTCAACAGAGTCTAACAATTCGTAAATGTCGATAAAGTATTGATAAAAGGTGCTGCGGTTATATCCTGACTTATTCGCAATTTCCTGAACCGAAATTTTCTCAATCGGCTTTTGGCTATATAACTCACAAAAAACTTCTACAAATTTTTGTCTTGTTTTCTCCGTTATTTGGGGTTGCTTTTTCATGTTTCCCTCCTACTAGCGATAAGAATATCATCCGACAAATAATAAAAAACTGATGGTTGATCAAGGAATAATGAAGATTTATAATCACATCATACAACATGTTGTCTGATAATCAAAAAGGAAAGTTAATAAGTAGGAGTGATTTAAATGTCAGCAAAACAAGATAGAATTTTAATTTTTGGTGCAGGTGTCATCGGGAGCATGTACGCAATTAAGCTTATTGAAGCAGGGTTTGACGTTACCCTGTTTGCACATTCTAATAGATTTAAATCATTAAGAGAAAATGGCCTGCAATATAAAGAAAAAGATACAGTTAGATCGATACAAGTGAATGTCATCGATACGCTCGAAAATGACGATATATACGATTTTATTTTCGTTACCGTTCGTTATGATCGGTCCGAATCAGCGTTGTTAGCGCTAAAAGATAATCAAAGCAAAAATATAGTTACGATGACTAGTAATTCAATTGGATTTTCTTCGTGGCTGGATATCGTAGGGGATAGACTTTTACCAGCTTTTCCAGGCTTCGGCGGACAGATTAAAGATGGAGTATTGCATGCTCGATTTCTACCAAAGATTATAGCAGCAACTGCATTTGGAGAAATGAATGGTGTTGTGACAGAACGCATAGAAAACCTCGCAAAATTATTTAAAACAGCAAAGCTTCCTTACGTAATTAAAAAGGATATGCAAGCGTATCTAATCACACATTCCGTATCAGACATTGCCATGTTAAGCTTTTTGCATTCTGAGAATAAGATAATTGACCAAAAAACAGTCAGAACCAGAAAGACGGCACGCAAAATAACAGTCACTTTAAAAGCGTTTCTAAGGGCAATACAAAAAGCAGGCGTTTCAATTGATCCACCAATGCTTAAAATAGTGCTTAAATTTCCAAACTTATTTTTGGATCTTTTCTTTATGACATGGCTACGAACTAAAATGGTTAGGGATATGATGTTGCCGGATTATGCGAATAATGCTAACAATGAGATTGTGCAGTTGCGTCATGATTTAATGAAATTTTTAAATCAAAATGAGATCAAATCGGAAATACATGTTTAGTAATGTTTTTGTTGAAATATTATGGTAATGTTTTTTTCTGCAACAAAAAAGAGAAGAATGTAAAAAGTAGATATACGTTATTAATGCATGTTTGTGTCGCAACATACAAATCGATTATCTAGCATGAAAGCATTTTAAAGAAGGTTCACTTCAGCTGAGGTGAATAAATAGTTAATACGTAATAAGATGACAAAGTATCAATGATATGAATGTTGAGATTACCTTTAAGACTAATCCGAAGACCGGATTAGTGAAGTTGTTTTTATTTCTGATTTAGAAATAATCATACATTGACAACAGATACAGAATAAAGGTTTTTGTACAGATGTCCCAGTAATTAGCGTTAAACCAAGGGACAGGATAGCGCAACTTCCAACTACTGGTATCGTATAAGTAATTGTTGAGTTAACTACCATACATTTACAATTGAGTATTTTTAAGGAGTGAGAAAATGAGAGTTTACTCGAAACACATTAGAATAATCATTCTTGGTGTTGTTTTAACCATTTGCGTAGTGGGAGGTACTATGGCGTTTCAACGCGATGCTAAAAGCACGATTAATCAAAGCCTCACAAATCTTCCTAGCTATCCTGAAAATGAAAATGGACAGACATACGGTTCTGCCAATGAAAGCACTTCCGTTGAAATGCAACCTGACTTAATTTTTTCAGGAAGTGTGAATGGCATTGCAGGATACTTGCTGAAAGAAGATTATCTCGGTGAACTTAGTCGTAATGTCCCACTGTATGATGTTGATGGAGTAAACATAATTGGTTCTTTGTATATTAGCCCTAAGAATATGAACTATCCTAAAAATAAAAACGGACAGACATACGGTTCTGCTGCAGATGCCACTTCCTACGAAACGGGACCTGATTTAATTAGTGCAACAGGTGTGGATGGCACTACGGGATATTTGCTAAAAAAAGATATAGACGGTGAGCAGCCTAAGACACCCGAGGAAGCTCTAGCTATACAAAACAGTAGACCCCCAGGTGGTTATGATATCCCGCTATATGACGTTGATGGTAAAACCGTTATTGGTGTCTTTCATATTGGAGGCAATTGATAAAAAAAATGTCTTTCAATTGTTAAGCTAACGGGAGGTTTAGTGCAGGAAAAGGCAGTTAAAGTTATTATAATAAATAAGCTGTTTAAAATGAGGAGTTACCGCATGAAGCCGCTAAAAGAGCTTGTATTTGAGGATGAATCAGCACTTTTTATGATAAGACAATGGATTCGTGAATCTAACAATTGTAATGGAGCAGTTATCCTCCCCTCTTTCAAAGAATAAGGCGAAAAAGAATTGTTTCGCCTTCAATTAACAACTAAGTCAACGCTAGGTGCGGTCGCATATTMAACTGGTGGTATTTTACTTCAGAATGGATGGCTTCGCGTTTTAGGTTCAGGTCATGAAAATTTACCTAGAACGATCCATCATGGACCAAAAATTGTAAGTTGGAAAATGCCTTATTGGTTGCCGATGATATATTAGGCGGTTTTTTTGCTTTAAACGGCGGGTACTTTGATGAAGGTAAAGGAGAAATTTTTTATATTGCACCTGATACGTTAGCGTGGGAGTATTTAGAGATAGGCTATACTGATTTTCTGAATTGGTCTTGTACGGGGGATTTGTCGGGATTCTACGAACCATTTAGATGGAATAACTGGGAAACCATTGTTCCTACGCTAGATGGGAATCAGGGCATTTCTATTTATCCCTATCTTTGGTCTAATGAAGCAAAGGAAAGTGGAATTGAAAAATGTTCAAAAAAAGCAGTACCACTCGAAGAACTTTGGGGACTTAATTTTCAGTATAGAGAGCAATTAGGCACAGAATAAAAAACCTTTTTTGTTAGAGATTCATTACGCTAACGGGTAGGATAGTATAGTAAATTAAAATACTGTTTGGTAAAGTGAGTGGAAACAGGATACTCGTGGAAAAGCAAAATATTGAACTCTTGAAAGCTGAACTGTTAGAAATAATAATCAATGCAAAACCGGTTTACGACAAGTGGACGTTTTACAAAAACGAAATTTAGTAAAGTGAATCTGTTTACTAATAAGTACTGTAGCTATGAAGAGGTAAGGGGTAAGCAGGTGCTGAACGAGTTGGGTGTCTTATTTGTGATCTTTGCGATGGACTAGCCCGCAATTCAAAGTAAGTACATTGTCCATGAGAAAGTATCTAAGTTTTACTTTTAACGGCTGCAAAAGTTGAAGGAAACAGTGCACTAAAGGGAGACAATAGTGTAATATCCAGGGAGCAATTCGCCGTTGCGGCAACTGCTCCTTCTGTCATTAAACTAAAGAGTAGGTTAGTGCAGTATTCTGTTCAATGTCTGGGCTTCAAGACATGAGAAATTCGTGTTCATAAATCGCTTGAATCCTTTCCAGAACGTTCTGCGCCTGCTCTTTAAACTTTAATTCCGCAACCCGTCCTTTTAGCAAAAATACGCCGTTCTCATGATGGTGTTCACCAAGAGCCCCTTCATACAGCTTGTTGGCACCGAGGGTAGGAGGCGAGAAAAATAGCTTCATCAATACTTCAACCAAAACGGGTAGTCCGGATTGTTTCCCTTTTCTAAGTGTATTGTTGCTACCTGGGTCAACGCTACGGATCTTGATACCATTCTTGGCGAGCTGCGGTGCAATGGCCTGAGTCCACAGAGAAATAGCTAGCTTTGAGGTCGCGTAAGGACCAAGCAACTTGCGAAAGGTTTTGGGATGCTCCAGGTCTTCGATCGAAAACTCTTTTGTAAATTTTAGAGCTGAAGATGAGGTATTGATTACCGTTTTTAAACGACTGATTTTAATGAGTTCCTTCAATTCCATCAGAATAATATACGGAACGACAGTCATCAGTTCATAATGTTTCTCGCGTCCTTGTTTCGAATAGCTCAGCTCGGGAAAAGACCCTCCGGCGTTATTGAACAAAATATCGATCCGCTGCTCCTTGCTTTTGATCTCTTCTAAAGTAAGTCTCAAGCAGGCATAATCGGCGAGATCATCCGTTTTATAAATTCGAAGCGAACCGCTCTTGACCGCATTCTGGATGCTCCTATCGTCGGCTGGAAAATCAGAACGGTTTACAGCAACCACATGCCAGTTCTCCGACAGTAATTTCCGTGTTAGTTCTAACCCGATCCCAGCGCTTGCGCCTGTAATCAATGCGATATGTTCACTCTGGTCCTTGTTCATTGTACATCTCCTTTTTAATATGATTCGATAGTGCACATTCTATAACTTGAAGTCGACTCCAAGTCAAGACGCGAAAACAAAGCTTTTCTCCAAGGATAAGAGATTTGACTTAGAGCCAGCTTCAAGATGTATAATGTACAAAAATCAATCTTAGGGAGGGAACAGGATGAAGGAAGAGCAATGCTTTACGATAAAGCAAACCGCTGGACAAACCGGAATTACTGAGGATACGATCCGTTATTACGAAAAGATCGGGCTGCTGCCTCGCGCAGAGCGGAAGGATAACGGGCACCGCATCTATCGGCAGGAGGACATCAATACGATCCGGCTGATAGCATGCCTGAAAAAAACGGGGATGCTGCTAGAGGAAATTCGACCTTTTTTGGCGGTCTCGGCCGATACTGATCCCGCGGAATATCCGGAGATTGTGGGACTCTTAAGAAGTCATCGTGAAAATATTATCAGCCAGATCACATCACTGCAGCAAGTTGTTGATTTTATCGACATGAAGTTGGAGGAGGGGAGATATAGACGGGACTGCAAGGATGAGTGTCTAGACGGCGTACCAGAGAAAATGTTGGGTGAACCGAAAACAAAGCCTGTCTCACCCGGCGAGATGAGGTATTTTTCCGTATCGGCCAAAGCGGGCAAGTCACATTCTTCCGTAAGATAAGCTCGCCATAACAAGAGGAGAGGTTACTTCCCCACATAAACTGCTGTAGTCCGTTGAGCTAACGGGGAACGATAGTTGAATGATACACATTGATGAGCAGGTGCTACGGCAGCCTACTTTTTTCATTGAAATGGGGCAGGATAGTTTGAAGCTTGCGTAGAATAATCCTGTATAACAAATCCATATTTTGGTTAATTCGATAGTGTGAAATGGGGTTGATACAAATGTTTTTAGTAAATTCTCGTGCCATAATTGAAAGAATAGTAAACGGAATATTAGAAATAGTAGTACAGACAAGGGATAAAGCGGGTGAAACGAAAAAAATTGAACTTCCTGGTGGCAGAATTGAGCAATATGAATCATTAACACAAGCTCTAATAAGGGAAGTTAAGGAAGAGACTGGACTGGATGTAGTTGAAATTGAAGGCGAGGATACACGGGTCGATACAACAGGAATCGACCCAGAATTCCAAGTGGAATGTATAAGACCGTTTGGAGCTTATCAAACAATAAAGGGTCCTTTCGATTCAGTTGGAGTTTATTTCCGTTGCAAGGTGCAAGGGGAGTTATTATCTTCAGGTGATGATACTAAAAACCCACGATGGATTTCAGTAGACGAATTAAGACGTTTGATGGATGATGAACCTTTGCAATTTTCTAATGTAGACAGAGCAGGAATAATGTTTTACTTAAAATCACTCAAGTAGACTTGGGTTTACAATTAAGAGCCTGGGAGAAAAACACCCTGGAGTTGAGCGATTTGAATGTAATTTCTCACAACATAAATGATTGTACAAACGGGGAACAATAGCTTAATTAACTATCAAAAGAACGAGGCTGCCGACATAAATCGGCAGCCTCGTTGAGCTGACGGGCAGTTTAGTTTTAAGGTATGATACACGGAGGATTTAAGAAGGGAGCAATAAATTATGTTACCTCTATCGAACAAAGTCACATTGTCTTCCATTGATGGTTCTGCAAAGCTTATACTAGCGACAAGATATCCGGTTCATATTAATTATACTTTTGATATGACAGGAGCAACAAAATTCATATCACATACTTCTCATTTTTGCGTGAGATAAGAACAGATTGAGGGTATTGTTTGTTGTATCGACCAAGGAATAATGGCAGAACTTCAAGATAATGATTCTGATGGGTTTATAAAAATAAGTTTCAAGGAAGATACGATTTTTGTTCACGCACAAATCGGTGGTTCGCATGAAGAGAGTGTTTACATTGAATTTATAACAGGAGGAAAACTGTACTCAAATTTACCACGGGGCTAAGAGAGCTTTTAAATAATGAGGATATTTACTAAGTTGCATTGTACTAACGGGGAAGTTTAGTTCAATAGCATACAACGATGAGCAGGCGCTGTAGTGACCTGCTCATTTCATTAAACTAATGGGCAGTTTAATGGAAATGATTTGTAGAAAAACCTATAGATGAAAGCGACAAAAGTAGTGTAGGTCGGGTAGATTCCAGATCTGGCATATGCTGCGGGATCTTCTGGCTACCCTCTCTAGCGATTTTCAATCTAGACAATTCTACTGGCAGTTGAATAAAGCGGATGTGACAATTCAACCAACGCTTGATAGAATCACGTTTGCGGAAATGCTATGCTGTATTCGACGGTGCGCACTGTACATTTTGTTTTTTTCGGAGGTAATACGATGCTCGACTTACGTAAAATTGGAGCTTATATTTCGAAGCTTCGCAAAGACCAGGATCTGACCCAATTGGAACTTGCAGATCAACTGAATTTAAGTCATCAAGCGGTATCGAAATGGGAACGGGGCGATTCGATACCGGATATCGGAACGCTTCCGCAGCTTGCGAGGTTATTCGGAAAAACGGTAGACGACATTATTAATGCAGGAGAAAACGCAGAAAATCGGGAGTACCAGCACCTAGGAACGATCGTTGAGGAGATCGCAGGGAACAGGCCAGAACAAGTTGCAGAGATGGTCAATACCGGAGAGGTGGAGGTGGAAGAGCTTGTAGAAGTAGCGCCGTTTGTAAAGGCAAGCGTTCTGCATAAGGTTACTGAACGATTAGACAGCAACGTCTTTAAGTTAGACGTGATCATGAGGCTGGCTCCGTTCCTTGGAACAGATACATTGGATGAACTGGTTTGTCAGGCAGAAGAGGGCGAGATTGTGTGGAATGTCATTACCGGACTCGCTCCGTTCGTCAGCAGTGACACATTAAATCGACTGGTAGATAAATCGATTGACGGTTCCTTAGAAGTGCACAATCTTGTTGGAATTGCGCCGTTTCTTGGAAGAGAACATGTAGATCGATTGGTACAAAATGCAGAAGAGAGCAGCTTGAGCTGGCATTCCGTTCAAGGGCTGGCACCCTTTATTAGCAGAGAGACATTAAGTCGTTTGGTAGACCGGGTTGTAGACGGCACCATCGATGCGAACCGGATCGTAAGCCTCGCACCTTTTCTAGGTAGGGAACAGGTGGATCGGTTGGTACAAGAAGCCGAAGAAGGAAGCTTGAGCTGGAATGCCGTGAATGGACTGGCGCCCTTTATTAGCAGAGAGACATTAAGTCGTTTGGTAGACCAGGTTGTAGACGGCACCATCGATGCGAACCGGATCATAAGCCTAGCACCTTTTCTGGACAGGGAAAATCTAGAGAAGTTGATTGGTGGAGTATCCAAGTAGAGCAAATCAATTCGAATCAGATATGACGTTCAATATTGTTTTGCATTTTTTGTCATAATAAATATTCAGGCGTGTTTATCGCAAACTTGTTTCCAATTTACGAGAAGGATCCAAAGAAATTGAATCAGTATATCCGTAAGCCAGAATATGCAGAACATATGGCCAAAAACAACCAAGCCATGCATGATATGCTCTTGAAGAATCCTCACATCAAGGATGTCATCATAGCTTGGGGACAATGAATCAAAACTAGATAATCTTGAGATAAGGAACTATCGTTAACATTATGCTATACCAGCTAATAATAAGCAGCAGAGAAGGCATCGGGAGAATGCCTTCTCTTTTGATTGTCGAACGATGTCTTAATAAAAACGAAGTGCCAGCGGTGATAAGTTTTTGATTTTGTAATCGGGAATCAAAACTGAGTTGGATTATTGAAGCTGTGTTCGGCTTGACCAAGCTTGAAACTTTTACGTTTCCAACTTGTTTTGTCGGCGGGGGGTGCTCATTCGCCCTTCATCGCACTTTGGAGCTTCCTTAAATGAGGTTCATATTTATTCAAAGGCGTATTACATTTAAAGTCGAGGGAGTGGAGGATGAATATGAAATTTGCTCCACTGTCCCAACTTCCAGTACAGCTACAATTCTCTCTTGCAGATCTATCTTAAGAGGTATCGGTAGCCGTCGCTCATATATCCATTCCGGCATGGTGCGACGAACATGCCAGCCTTTAGAGTTGGCCAACATTTGAAAGTTCTGAATCAAACAACATGCTGCAGCATAATCCTCCTCTTGCTTGTGCGGGTCAGCTTCTTTCTTTGCCAATACGATAAGTAATGACTGCGAGGTATTCCCATGTGAAGGCGCGAGTTTAGCAACGGCTTCTTCGCCGGTCACATAAATAAATCGCCATGGTTCACGAAGTCCATCATTCGGTGCCCAAACAGCGATGTTTAATGTTTCCAAAATGTCTTGAGAAGATACATAACGGTCTTCATTAGTTAGATGCAGTTTTGTATCTGTTGTGAATTCTGTCCAGTTCATTTCCGCGGGTGTCCTTTTTCGGGCTTTAGGTGACCTATCAAAGTATCCAATATTTAAAATACCGGCAAACTTCTCCCCTGTCTTCAGGCCAATTTCATTAAAAAATGACGGATTGTTCAGCAATGGGTCCGTGTACCAGAGCATCCCCAAACCGTTTTCCCAACCAACCAATTGAAGGTTTTGCATGATGCTGCAGACGGCGGCATAATTGTTGTCACGCTGTCGATGATTTTCTGAAGATGCCGCAATAAAAACCAGATGAACCGGCGTATTAAGAACGGATTTGGTGAGAAATCCCGTTAATTTTGACGGGATCAATTTACCAAGCTGACTGTCTATTACTTTGGCAAACATGCTCTCTGCCAGTCGCAAACGCGATTCCATGGAGTCATAATAAATGCAACGCCAATGTTGAGGCGCTTCGGATTTCCACATACTTGAAGCTTGTTTGAGCAATGAATTCATCAATTCGAATGGGACGGGCTCTGATTTAAACTTGCGAATGGTTCGGCGTTCTATTATCGTTTTGGCAAGATTCACAGTCATACCCCCTCGATTGTACTGAGTAGATGAATCGGAACGAGTCAAATGCAACACCTTCTTTTTATTATTGTTAACGATGAAACTATAATATAAAAGCGTAATTGCTGTCAACTTCTCTTTATATTCGGTGTTTCAGGGTTGATACCTATGAAGTAATGTGATAAAATAATTTATAAGTGAACAATAAAAAATAGGACTTAAAACAATCATATAGCGTTAGCCCGCGTATTAAACTTGCTAGGGGCAATTCGCTTTTATAAAGGGGATGTTAACATCATGTCTGAGGGGTTAAAGCGAACATTGTACGAACGTTTTCTTCACTTTGTTCATCTAACCGAGCAAATGTTTACAGCAGAGATTAGCGAGTTTACTGGCTTGGCACAGTCACATGGCATTACATCCATTCCGAACAACTTGACAAGCGTACATGTGATTGATTGCATTGGAAACAATGAACCTATTAACAATACGTCGATTGCAGAAAAAATGAATTTGTCCAAAGCCAGCATTTCAAAAATTAGTAATAAGTTACTTCAAGAGGGTTTTATCAAACGAAACCAGATGGTTGATAATAAAAAAGAGGTCTATTTTACCCTTTCACCCAAGGGCAAAAGGATTTATGAATTACATGCGACCATGCATGAATTGATGGAGGATAGGTTTATATCGGTTTTAAATGAATTATCGGAGTCTGAAATCCAGGCCTCCCTGAAATTTTTTCAAGTGATGATTGAAAAACGTGATGATATGTTTAAGGGAGAACCATTGGCATTAAAAAATAGGTAGAACTCAACACCAAATTTCGGATTGTGGACTGCATTTTGGTGTACAGCGATAAATTCTTCACCACTGGTCCAGCAAGCGACCGAATGGTTCCGCACGAAGTCCATCCGGTTAGAAGAACTTCAAATGACTACAGATCTTTTTCACTTCGACCTTATGGTGGTGTAGCGCTCTAACATCCGAATTGGTCATGACCATACACGTGGTTATGAGAAAGAGAAAACGCCGGAGACGAAGGCGGCCACGTTTGCTTAGCGCCATTTTTCCACGTCATTTACCTGAGCTGGCTTCCGTTAGGTTAAGACCGGCGTGGAGACGCAAGACGTTTTCATGCGTATAACCACTTAAGTTACCAGCTTCGCCCAGCACACCGGCTAAACTGGTCACATTTACACCGCGAATCTCAAGCAGTTTCTGCGCGTTTGGAATGCGCCCCAGAATATGATGGAGCTCATGTTCAATTTGCTCAAGCTGGTGCTGCGCCAAGTCGTATTCTTCGAGTAAATGGGCTAAATGCAGCTTGTAGGCGTAAAGTGCCTGCGTAGCGCCAACGCTGCGTTTAGCCAGCACAATGAGCTGCGCGGCTCGATGCAATCCTGCATGGTGTTTCACATATTGCTTCCAGCCGGCAATGACTTTCTCTGTCGTTAAGCTGCTAATTTCCTTCGGAAGAGGAAACAGCCTTAACGTAGCAATGGCGCTGGTGCAGGTAAGGATTTTAAAGACGTGCCGTATTTCAGGGAAGACAATATCTACCCAACGATGAATCTGATTAACAGCGCTGTTAAGTCGTTTGGTAACCGTGTCCCGGTTGGCCATGAGAATCCGGAGTTCCTCATAGGCTTCTGGGTTGAACTGGACAGGGGAATAGTAGCCATTTTTGACCATATCTGCGATGTCGAGTGCGTCTTTGTGGTCGCTTTTGGAAGGGGTATTGTCGCGGTTTTCCTTGTTCTTTTTGACGAGGTGGGGATTTACGAGAACAGCCTCAATTCCTTTTGATGAAAGCCAGCGAGCCAGGCTGAACCAGTAGTGGCCGGTAGGCTCCATGCCGACGATAACTTTGCTCAGCTTGAATGATTTGAGCAGATCTTGAATCCATAGGCCGAACCGCCCAAACCCTTCATCATGACTGCTAAATTCTAGCGACGAACCCAGAGCAACACCACGATAGCTGACTGCACGAGCGACATGATTCTCCTGGGCAATATCTACTCCGACAACAAGATGAAATGAGGAAATGTTTTCAATGCGTTGATTTTGTTTCCTGTGATTTAAACTTCATAGTAGAGCGACCTCCTGATGGTGAGATTAAAGGGCTGTAGACCCGTTTCCAACTCCCATATTACAGAGGCGCTCTTTTTTATGCAAAGTCCAAAATATTCGTTTTACAGGAATTCTAACGGGCAAGATAGTTTAATCATTTTCGCGATTAACTTCAATTAGTGGGTTCATAAATATGTCCGTATTTCGGCTCAAATTTGAAGGAGGAACAAATAAGCCGTAGGGCTTATTTTTTTTAATAACTTGTGGGGTTCAAACGAAGAAAACAATGTATTTTTATTGTGAAACGATAAATGAAGTGATAAAATCAAAAATGAGGTGAAATAAATGAAAAAAGAGACGCTCTTTTTAAAAATTGTTCTGGTTGTTATGGCAATTCCTGCATTAGTGATGTGTTTTTATGGAATCCCAGCGATGGCGCATAGTATGATGCCGGATTTCCCGGATATTAAAGTTTATCTTTCCGCTTTGGCTGCGTATGTGGCGTCTATTGCGTATTTATTTACGCTACTTCAGGCATTAAAGCTTCTCAGGTACATTGATACAAATACCGCTTTTTCGCAAACCTCTGTTTTAGCGCTTAAGAAAATAAAACAAGCGGCGGTTGTCGTATCACTCATGTTTGCATGTAATCTCCCGCTTTTCTACTTTGTAGCTGACGGCGCAGATGCACCAGGCGTCATGGTCATTGGGCTAATTATAACCTGTGCGCCAGTCGTAATCGCAGTATTTGCCGCAGTTCTTGAGAAACTGCTCAAAAACGCGATCGAGCTCAAAGAAGAACAGGAGTTGACCGTATGATAGTGGTTAACATTGACGTCATGCTTGCAAAGCGGAAAATGAGCGTTACTGAGCTATCCGAGAAAGTCGGCATTACAATGGCGAACCTGTCGATACTTAAAAACGGAAAAGCGAAAGCCATTCGAATCTCAACACTCGAAGCGATCTGCAAAGCACTCGCTTGCCAGCCTGGAGATATTCTCGAGTATCGGCAGGATTGAATAAAATAAAAAAACCGCCGTACATTGCGGATGTAAGTAATGATGAAGAGCTCGAAAGCTATATCAATCCTAACGACTACATAGCCTTCGCCTTTGAGGCTAACGGCAATATGACACTATACCATAAGAATAACTCATCAATAATAATGCTTTCTCATAACCATTGTTTAATCGGGTGACAAGAACATAGTAACATTGTAAGCCGCAATTTATGCGGCTTTTTTATTTTTGTTATCACTTTCTTGCCAAAATGATATGACATGAACGTGTTAACATTTCTGATGAGTGACAAGGGGAAATGGTTTAGTTTCTTATGAAGTTTATTATGAGAATGACATACCTGAGTCATAGATTTGGGATAAAAATGTACTTAGCGGCGATAGTAAAGAACACTTAAAGGATAAGATTCATTCATTACTAAAGGGAGCGTTCAAAAAGTAAATTCTTGAGATAGTTGGCAATGTTGAAGAATTAATTGAAGTAAAGAATTAAAAGTTCCATTTTGCTAACGGGAGACTTTAGTTGAATACAACAGGGAGCAGATTGCGATCGGGCAGCTGCTCTATTTTTCATTAAGCTAAAGGGCAGGTTAGTGTAGTTAATATTCCCTAAATTTCCTCATTGTGAGACTCTTTTGGGAGTATCTTTCATAGAGTTCCGGATTTCATCAAGTAGATTTGATGGGATTTTATTTATTAATATAATGAAAATGTAAACAAATGTATATGAAAGTAAGAACTTATCTATTTTTCTATGGCTAACACGTCTCATACTATTAACTGTGAGGAGGCCACTTGGTAAGGAATGGGTGCCCGGGAATGACGAGTACTCAAGTTAGCAGTACGAAAACCCGAATATATCATTTCATACGAGGAAATGAGGATGAGGAAATGCAGTCAAGCCGAAGGAATCAACAAAGATGTTCGTTATTGTTATCGTTGGTCTTATTTTTTTCTATCATATTTTCTGTTCATCCATCGATAACGTACGCAGACGGAACATTAAATGCAGAAGAAATCACGCAACAAGCACCGGATAACTCATTACCGGAAACAGTGCCTGGTTCTGAAGTAGCTTCGGATCCTGAAACTGTCCCAGATGCCAACCTCGAAGAGCCATTCGCTGTGCAGCAGCCAGGAATGGATGCTGCACCAACGGTTTTAGCTAGCGTCCGGGAGAACTATGCGTTGAAGAAGGATGTGAAAGTATCCGGCAATGAAGTTCCGGACGGACTTTTTCCTAAATTTGCCGTCGATGGAGACTCGTCTACACGCTGGTCTTCCGATAAATACGATGATCAGTGGTTTGAAGTAGATTTAGGCGAAAAGAAGGAGATCGGCCAAGTTATCATTCGTTGGCAGACGCCAGCTACATCCTACCGCGTGCTGACTTCGGTCTATGGTGATAATTGGGAGAACATTACACTTGAGAATGATGGCATTATTAATTGCCAAGGTGGAACGGAAGTCCTAAATTTTCTGTCACGAGAAGCAAGATACGTCAAGTTTGTAGGGGTTGAGCGGAAACCGGCTGATGGCATTCTGTATGGGTACTCATTCTATGAGTTCGAGGTATACAGCGAAGATCCACTAGAGAAAATCATCAAAGGGATTCACGGCATTGAACCGATCAGTCAAGGACAGACCGAGTTCCCATTCCCGGCTGTACCAGAAGGTTATCAAATCTCCATCTACGGATCGGATGCGCTGCCTGTCATTGACAAGGAAGGCGTCATTCACCCCCCATTGGTGGATAAAAAGGTTCATGTGATGCTGCAAGTACAAAGCCTGGAGGACCCAACGCAGAAAGCGATAACGCCGTCATTCGAAGTTACGGTCACAGGATTAAATCAACAGATCGAAGGGCTGAATGAGGAACCGAAAGTAATTCCGTCCCTGCAAGAATGGATTGGGAGAACAGATCAATATACATTATCGTCTGCAGCGAAGATTGTCTATAATGACCCGTCGTTAGCCAAATCAGCAGCTATCGTCCAAGAAGATATGAAAGCGATTACGGGACGGGAATTGACTGTTACCCAAGGGACACCATCCATCGGAGATCTGTACTTGTCCTTAAATCCGACGGATAAGGTCTTAGGTCAAGAAGGTTACATACTCGATATCGGTGATTATGTAGCCATTACGGCGCCGACGGTAAAGGRTGTCTTCAGCGGAACGCGTTCCGTGCTGCAAATTCTGAAGCAGGATGAAGGTCATGACCAGATTCCGAAGGGGCAGTCCCGCGACTATCCGAAATACGAGACACGCGGATTTATGATCGACGTGGCTCGCAAATTCTATACGATTGATTTCTTGCGGGATTACGTGAAGATGATGGCTTGGTATAAGATGACGGATTTGCAAATCCATTTGAATGATGATATAGGTAATCGCGGTGCGTTTCGGTTAGAAAGCGAGAGGTATCCGAATTTATCAAGTATAGATGGTTTTTATACGAAAGAAGAGTTCCGCGATTTGCAGCGGTTAGGTCAAGATTATGGTATTAATATTATACCTGAAATCGATACGCCGGGGCATTCGCGTGCTTTTACGACATTAGATCCTTCTCTGGGGAATGATTCGCATCTCGACGTCTCAAAACCCGAGACCGTGGAATTTGTCAAGAATTTGTGGAGTGAATATCTTGATGGCTGGAAAGGCGGAGACCCTACATTTCTCGGTCCTGATGTTCAAATTGGAACCGATGAATACAAAGGAAACACGGAAGATTTCAGAAAATATATGGATACCATGATCAAATTCATCAATAGCAAAGGGAAACATCCTTTGTTGTGGGGCGGATTGCAAGAGTACGCCGGTAAGACACCGATCAGCAATGAAGCGACCATGGCGATCTGGCACTTACCGTATGGCGGACCGCAGCAAGCAATCGATCTTGGTTATAACATCATTAACATCAATAATAGCTATTTATATCTCGTACCCCGACTATATGCCGATTATTTAAATACGTCACTCTTATATCAGGAATGGGAGCCTGTAAAATGGTACGGTGCGACGCTGCCTTTTGGCCATCCGCAATTAAAAGGCGGCATGTTCGCACTTTGGAACGATATTTCGTATGAAGCGGGGCTATCGATGGATGATACTCATGTCCGCTTGGTCCCTGCCATGCAGGTCCTTTCCGAGAAAATGTGGCACGGCGCGAGAAGCGATGTAGACTACGACACCTTTGTGAAGACGGCCGCGAAGATGGGCGATGCGCCGAATACCCACCTTTCCTATGATGTGAAAGTCAAAAATACGGAAGGAATCGTCCTTGATTATTCGTTCGAAAACAATTCCATCGACGCATCCGGTAATGGATACGATGCAAGAAGCAATAACGTCGATTTTGTCAAAGGAAAATATGGGCAAGGCGCCCACTTCAACGGCGGTACTAGTTATTTGGATACACCTCTCAACAGCTTAAACTTTGGTTGGACCGTCTCCATGTGGATTAACCCGGATGCGGACAATCCGGACGATACCGTATTAATGGAATCGCCTGCGGGAACGGTAAAATTAAAGCAACACGGCACCAAGGGTAAATTAGGATTCTCTAAAGAAGGATATGATAGCGCATTCAATTACAAAGTGCCGGCTGGCCAATGGACTCATCTTCTCATCACGGGGGACAGCAATGGCGTCTCGCTCTATGTGAACGGGAATGAATACGTCGAGAAGCTGGCGCAGCCAGTGCAGCGCATTCAGACGCTTGTCCTGCCTGTCGCGAAAATCGGCGGCACAACCAACGCGTTCAAAGGAACGATCGATAATCTACAAGTCTATAATCGCTTCATTCCGCTGCTCGATGTGAACAACTATGCGCTGCATCAGGTAACCGATGCCTCGGGATTAGAGGCGGCATGGGTACCTTCGAGCCAAGCCGTCGATGGAAATATGATCACGCGCTGGGCGAGTACGTACAAAGACGATTCGTGGTTCACCGTTGACTTGGACAAAACGCAAAATATTAGCAAGGTCGTCATCGGATGGGAGACGGCCGCGAAACGGTTCAAGATTCTCTATTCCACTGATAACGTAACATGGAAAAACGTGATGGCAGACGATCGAATTCTTACGGCCAGCGATAAACGAGAGACGAGTACGGTGGAATTCGCTCCGAAGCAGGCTAGATACCTGAAATTCCAAGGAATTGAACGAATGCCTGTCTATGGCGAATACTACGGATATTCCATCTATGAGTTCGAAGTGTACGGCGATGATCTAATGGTACCCTACAAAGAATTAATTGATGCAGCCGAGAAATTGATCAATTTGAACAAAGGGAACGAGGAGCTTCGCAAACAATTGATGTTCTTGTTGGATCGATACCCGTATCATTTCGAGACAGTAGTGGATACTCTGCGCGATCTGAACGCGAGGTTGAAGGATTCTATCGATAAATCGGAACCGAAACCTCCAATCGACACTGATAATCCTAGACCTGGCGTGAAGGAAGGCGAAGCGACGATCAAAGCCGGCGAAGCGGGAACGGTCAGCTTAGGCAAGCAGATTACCGTTTCTGTTCCGGTAGGCGCAGCGAAAGAAACGATGATGCTGCATCTGAAGAAAATCGACAATTCCGCTGACTTGCTGACGCAGCAGCCGAATGCAATAAGCCCGGTGTTCGAATTGTCAAAGGATGTGAAGGGCGGCTTCGATAAGCCGATTCAGATCAGCTTGACGTTTGATGTCAGTAAGCTTGGCAAAGATCAACAAGCATCTGTGTTCCAATATGATAAAGCAACAGCGCGTTGGGTGGAATTCAAAGGCACGGTAACGGATAGTACGATTCAAGCGGATACACGTAATGTCGGTATATTCGCCGTCTTTGCCGTCAATCGTAAGTCGAACGAGCCGAGTCCGGCCTTCAAAGACATCGCAGGCCACTGGGCTGCCAAGGATATTCAAGCAGCCGTGCAGCGAGGAATGACGAACGGATATCCGGATGGAACATTCAGACCGAATCAGTCCGTGACACGCGCGGAGTTCACGGTATGGCTCGCGAAGGCGATGCAGCTAAGCAACGAAAGCAGTACGAAGGCGTTCGTAGATCAAGCCTCGATCCCGATATGGGCGAGTGAGGCCGTGGCGCAAGCTGTAGAGCTCGGACTCATTCAAGGCTATGCTGATCAACGGTTCATGCCGAATCAGCCGATCAGTCGCGCAGAGATGGTGACGATGGTCGCGAGAGCATTGAAGCTGTCTATCGACGCAAGCGCAAGAACGAGCTTCGCAGATGACAAGCAAATCCCGGCATGGGCGATCGGAGCCATTGATGCAGCTGTGCAGCAAGGCTGGATTCAAGGGCGTGGCAGCAATCAATTTGCGCCGAATGCATCGACAACACGCGCCGAATCGATCACTGTCTTATTGAAAGCATTTCCAAAGGTATGAATAAAGAAGACGCTCATCATCACCAAGAGATGTTGAGCGTCATTCTCATTCAATTTGGCTAAAGTCAGAGGATGCGAAGCAACCGAATTGCCAAAGCTGATGGTAGTATCGACAGACTTATACCTTATTGAAAATAGTGGAATTAATTGACAGAGCAAGTTGAGTGTGATAGCATTGCTTTAACTTAAAACGAAAAGGCTATGATGAGAAATAGTAGCTATTAGGGATCTCACAGAGAGAAGATGGCTGGTGCGAATCTTCATTGATCTAATAGTGAAGCAGTCTCGGAGCTGTGAACCGAACAGAGGAATCTTAGTAGGCTTCAACGGAGTTCCACCGTTATTCAGGAAACAATATCGGAGATATCCCGTATTGATAGAGTGCAGAGAAATCTGAAATTAGGTGGTAACACGGACATAATAGTTCGCCCTAAGTTGACAAGAAATATGTCAGCTTAGGGCTTTTTTGTTTTATTTCTTCTCGTTCGAATATTTGCAAAATAATTTTCCGAGAATAATTAACAATTGAAATGGAGGTATTGAGCATGGTGAAAATGACACCAGATGAGTTAAGAAAATCATATATTGATTTTATGAAAGGAATAGGGGCTAGCCAAGTGCCCTCTTCCAGCTTGTTACCAGAAAATGATCCCTCAACGTTGTTTACAGGAAGTGGAATGCAACCTATGGTTCCATATTTATTGGGGGAAAAGCATCCGATAGGTAATGAGATTGCTAATATTCAGAAGTGTTTAAGGACAGTGGATATTGATGAAGTAGGAGATACGTCGCATCTGACATTTTTTGAAATGATAGGTCGATGGGAGTTTAAAGCAAATGAAAATAACTATAAGAAAAAGCAAATCGATGCCATTTGGAATTGGCATATTATCGAATTAGGAATTGATCCTGGCAGGCTGTATATCAGTGCTTTTATAGGAAGTGATGATTTGAATATACAGAGAGATACGGAAGCCATTCAAATCTGGTCAGAAAAATTTAAATCAGTTGGCATAGAACCTATCATTGAAGATGATCCCTATCAATATGGGGCATCTAGAGGTGGGAAAATTTTCTTATACGATGAAAAAGAAAATTGGTGGAGTCGAACCGGAAATCCATTGGATATGCCTGTTGGTGAACCGGGTGGGCCTGATAGTGAAATGTTCTATGATCTTGAACCAGGCGGTGATTCACTGGATCATCCTGCTTCTGTAAGCGAGAGGTTTTTAGAAATTGGGAACAACGTATTTATGTGTTACAAAAAAGAAGACACAGGATTTGTAAAAATGAAAAATCCCAATATTGATTATGGAGGCGGATTAGAAAGGGTTGCAACAGCCCTTAATGGTGACAAGGATATTTATAATACGGCTTTCTTTCTTAATCCCAAGAAAAAATTGATGGAGTTAAGTGGTAAACAATATACTGACGATTTAAAGTCGTTTAGAATCATACTTGATCATGTGAGAGCGGCTACTTTTCTAATTAATGATGGTGCGGAGCCAGCTAATAGTGATGCAGGGTATATAACAAGAAGATTATTAAGAAGGGCAATTCGTGCAGGTAAAAAAATAGGTATACAAGGAAGTTTTGTGGGTGAGTTGTCTGAAGTTTATATAGATGAAGCAACAGCTTATGAAGATTTGATCGGTAATAAAAAGAAAATTATCGAAATAGTAAATAAGGAAGAAAATCTTTTCTATAGAACTTTACAGCAAGGAGAATTTGAAATACAAAAACATCTTAAGAATAAGGGTAAAGTGACAGGTGCAGATGCCTTTTATTTTTACGAAACATATGGGTTTCCCTTGGAGTTGACGGAAGAGTTTCTAACTGAAAGTGGATATAGCATGGAGGACAAGGCGTCTTATATAGAGGCGGCAAAGAAACATGCTGAAAAGAGCAGAACTGCTTCTGCGGGTAAATTTAAAGGTGGATTAGCTGAACATTCAACAGAAACAACAGCGCTGCACACGGTATCTCATTTATTACTTGCTGGTTTAAGGGAAGTTTTAGGTGATCATGTTCATCAACAAGGAAGTAATATTACTTCAGAACGATTACGGTTTGACTTCAACCATGATGAAAAACTTACGCCAGAGCAAATAGCTGAGGTGGAAAAGTATGTGAATGAAGCGATTTCATCAAAAGCAGTTACCTATATTTCAGAGCTGCCTAAAATTGAAGCGAAAGAAAGTAATGTTGAAGGGAATTTTTGGGATAAATATCCGGATATCGTTAAGGTGTATACAATCAAAGATAATGAAGGGAAAGTTTGGAGTCGAGAAGTATGTGGAGGACCTCATGTAGAAGATACAACAAACTTAGGAAAGTTCAGTATTAAAAAAGAACAATCTTCTGCTGCTGGAGTTAGAAGGATTAAAGGAGTAATTAATAAATATTTCCAGAACGCGGAACAATAGCTGATGTTTTAGGATTGCCATTTGTAACAACGTTATGAGTTGCCGGGAATCCATGATGAATGATAAATCCGGCAATCGAAGTGGTTTGACAACGATTGGCCTTTCCGTTGGCGGTACGGTACCGGAGCACATTATTCAAAGAAAAAGCAATTCGGATTATATCCGAATTGCTTTTTTACTGCAAGAAAGGGAAACTTATAAAAAAACAGAACGAAAATCGAGCTATATGGTGTATGACACTAAATGTCGGATGACAAGAATATGAGCCGATTAATTACCGCGTAAATCGCGGTTTTTTTATTTTATCGGTACATATTCTTGGCAATGTGCAATGTCAAGAATATGTACCGAATGCCGAAAAAGGCCAAGAATGTATAGCGATTGCCGATGAGCTATTTATCATGTGTTGGGCTTGTTTTACAATAAAATAAAGACTCGGCCTCTGTTCTGCTGGGCGTTAAGCTAACGGGCAGTTTAACGCAACAATTTGGTATGAAAGGGCGTCATTTAATTGGGGTATAATTGTAACCAGCTTACAGTTTAATTCCATCAATTTTATTGTTAGCGATGATGCATGATTGCGCTTCTTTTGAGAGCCGAATAAAAAAGTTCACAGAGAAAGCAGCTATCGATAAGGGTTGATTTCAGGAGGTGGTGAATCCAATTGCTTAACAAAAAAACACTTTTTGGTTCCGTATTACTGTTATTAATACTGTTTTGTATAATCGTCTTACAACAAAAAAAAATAAATTCGATGAGTGTGCAGTT
>NZ_JBFTPZ010000040.1:0-70448 GCF_056398745.1 Paenibacillus sp. 01T424
ACATTAGGTAGTCCGGTATATAAAAAGTTTGGTTTTATTGAAGCAGATTATTGGATGGACATTAGGTAGTCCGGTATATAAAAAGTTTGGTTTTATTGAAGCAGATTATTGGATGGAATTAAATCTTTAGGCAATTACAAATACTCTAATGCCGCGAAAATCGTGGCTTTTTTATTTTGTGGGATAAGGTTCCTCTCAAAAACAAATGATAAGAACTTTATCCCATTCCAGATTTTGACAAGAACTTGAACTCATTCCCGATAGATTGCAGGGAGAAGGTGAAGAAGATAAACATAAAAGTTGTAAACTGAACTCACTAATTAAGCTAACGGGCAGGAGAGTTCAGCCAATAGTTTGAGAAATTTTTAAGTACCCTGTGAAATGGAAATCGTACACATAATAACAGCAATTCCCTGGAGTTTAAGCTTCAGGACAGAAATTGCAGCGGTTGACCGTGCAAAATGGTTATGACTAGGCATGCGTATAGTCAAGTGGTTATTCATCTACATAGTATAAGATACACTTTCATGTAATATCATGAATATCTTCCGTTAGGAGTGATGTTATGGTTCAAATGCGAAATATAGGACCCATGAGACAACCGCCGCAGTCACCTCCTCCCGCATTCATCCCGCCGAAACCCGCTGTTTCTTATATCGTCGACTGCGTTTACCAGTACACTTATATTTGGCTTAGGTCTGGCGAGAACTTCTGGTTTTATCCGACATCTGTCGATATGGACGGTGTTGCTGGGTATAGATGGAGCGGATCATACTGGTACTTCTATGGTATCGATCCGCGATTCATCGATGCCGTATCGTGTCCTCCGATTCCTACCCTTTTCTGATCACTAAAATCAGAGTGCCAGTGGTACTGTTTACTCACCGCGCTCTGTTAGTGATACTTAGGACATCCTCGAAAATAAAATATAATCCAGCGCCTTTGGCTCGCCCGATGTTGCCTCCAAAATGCGTTTCTGCGAGACGGTAGGGGACAATCGGGAGGCACTCAATTTGCTGCGCTGGCGGGGTTTGCAGTGTTTCTAAGTGTTGAGCCACTGAATAACAAGGTGGAGAAACCTTCAGAAGTAGCCAGTATCATTTTTGAAAACAATCTCTTACCTCGTTGAACTAACGGGTAACGATAGTTGAACAATCATGGAGCAGTTTGCTGCGGCAGCTGCTCCATTTCTTTGTTAAGCTAACGGGCAGGTTAGTTTAATAGAAAGGAAGTATTTGATAGTCAATAAAATTGATCGTTGAGTTGTAGTGTATAATAAATGAAGGGGTGATAGAGATGCTTTTTTTAACCGCACTTTTGCTAATAATTGCTGTAGGTTATCCAATCTGGGATTATTTTTATATGAAAAAGGTCGAACAAAATCTTGTGAATAAGCAGAAATTGTTCATTGGAATTATGATTACTCAATGGTTACTGGTCATAATTGTATTTGTCTTTTGGGTAATTACACAACGTTCCCTAATCGACTTATTTTTTCTTGATAAACCCTTATTTCCTTTTCAATTAGAATTTTTATTGGCTGCTGGATTAGGAATAGGTATTTGTATTGGAATGTTTACTTTGATTCTTATCTTTTCAAAAAAATTAAGAAAAATATTATCTGATGCTCTATCTGATGAAAGCATTCAATTTTTGTTACCCTCAACAATTAAAGAACGTTTACTTTTTCTCTTAGTAGCTATTTCTGCAGGAGTCTGCGAAGAAATCATTTTCCGAGGAGTGGTAGTATATTATTTAAATCATCTTCCATTTGAACTGTCTGTCATCACAATTGGTATTGTTTCTAGTTTGCTATTTGGAATTGTTCATTTATATCAAGGTTGGAAAGGGGTATTACTTACTACCTACTTAGGTGCTATTTTGTTTCTTCTTTTCGTGGGAACAGGCGTCTTATGGATTCCAATCGTCTTACACATTATTATTGATGCGAAATTTGTATTTTTGCCAAATAAAAAGATGCCGTAAAATTAATTAAATGAGTATTTGATTGAACTAACGGGAACGATAGTTGAGTAATACTCATTGATGAGCAAGGGCTAAGGTATCCTGCTCTTTTTATTAAGCAAACGGATAGGATAACCTGGTGGTCATTCCGAAAGAACTAAAGTTCTCCGTTAGAGCTAACCGTTGTATGCAAGCAGTAGTAACTTTTTTTATTTCCGCAACTTCTGACAAGTGTATCTTTCAAAACGCTATGACGGGTTTCGCTATTGCCGTTTGAGGGGATTGCGGAATGCGACTATGCAAGCGCTCATGACCGCAGCCGTGCAGAACATGAAAAAGATTGCCCTACTCCTAGAAAGGAGGGCAATCTAGGGAATATTCCTTTAACCTCTCTTCAAACCGTGTCTTAAAAAAAGAGAAACCCATTGCATCGGAAAAAGCTTGGGTTTCTCTACAGCTTACAATTGATCATATAAGATCAATTGTCTTTATTCATATTTAGGTACGAATGCTTTGGGCGGATGAAACTCTGACAAATAGCTTGTCAACATTTCCAGCAAAACAACTCGAAATCGTATGTTATAGTGAGTCTGAAGAAGGATGAGCCGAGAACATTAATACAACGTTTGTAAAATGAGATACAAAGTAGCATATCGATGAAGGCGATGCCCATTCAGCATTTCATTTTAACACGCGTCCATAGACAGCTTAAAAAGCTGTCCCTCTAGGTATTCCGCCTTGTGTGACAGACCTTAGCAAAGATGCAAGCCACTGATCTTATAAAGTTAGAATATCTACTCCCAGAGCTGGCAGCGTCATCTTCTGTTCCGATATCTCGCTCGTCAACAAGCTGCGATAGGGAACATCGAGAGTAACCTCTCGTTGCTCATTCGTCAAATTGATCAGGAACAGGAAGCTTACCTCACCCTTCGTTCTAATCGACAGCTCCACACCTTCTGGCAGTTGGAGCTTGGGAGCCAAGCCTTTTTCCTTCAATATCCCTTCGAACAGCTGATAGAAATACGATGGCTCCGGCCAAGTGCCGACATAGTACACTTCACCTTCACCAAGCTTATTGACAGTAACTGCCGGCACACCTTCGTAAAAGTCGTTGTCATACCAGGCAATCGGTTCTGCTCCTCGCAATTCCAGCAAATCACACCATTGCTTCGCAGCGAATGTTTGTCCCTCCGAGTTCCGTATTCGATGTTCGCTGTTGCCGATTGCATCATATTCACTCACGACAACACCCGCCGCTTCCGCAAGCAGCCCTGGCAGAGGCAGCATCTCACATACATTCCTCATGTTCTTCACGCCTGTCCGATTGGTGAGGACGACCGTGCCACCCCCGGCTGCGAATCGCTCCAGCCGCTGCGCTGTTTCTTCACTTAACAGAAAGAGGGAAGGGACAATGACCAGCTTGTAGCCATCGAGCTCCTCGGTCCAGTTGATAACGTCCGTACCGACGCCCATTTTCAGAAATGCATTGTGCATAGAGGACAAGTTGTCCATATAGTGCATCCCCCCTTCCGCTTGCGCCTGAAGAGAAAGCGCCGTATGCTGATCATGCGAATGCAGAATCGCAACCTGGGTAACGATTGTGGAGCCTGCCAGTAGTAATCCTAGCTGGTTCACCTCGCGAGTAAGCTCCGCGAACTCCCTGAACCTGCGTCCAGGAACATTGCTATGGTCGATGAGTCCATGCCAGAACTGTTCGGCTCCGACGGCAGCACTCCGCCAGCGGAAATGGACGACCATATCGGCGCCGCGGGCGATTGTCTGCCAGGAACGAGCTCGGATCAGTCCGGGATAAGGGGTACGCTGAATTGGCATCCAGGCGCCTTGCGCTCCGCTCAACTGTTCCATTACCCAGAAATTGCGGCGCTTTATGCCGCGAACCAAGTCCAGTGTCAGCGCTCCGTTCCTCGGAAACCGATCGCCATGATCGCGATACAGCTCATTCGGATAATAATCGACAGAGGCGAAGTCCAGCTCTTTGTAGAGATCATAATAGTCCAGGCTATTCGGGAATTGCCACATGTTATGCGTCACGAATTTGCCTGGACAGTTTCTGCGTAGAATTTCAAGCTGCCATCCCAGCAGATAGCCTACGCTGTCCGAGCAGAATCGCTTGTACTCCAGAAGATAAGAAGGGTTCATCGGCTTGCTGGTACCGAGCGGCGTTGTTACCTCGGCCCAACTGCTGTACTCTCCGCTCCAGACGACCATGCCCCACTCCCGGTTTATCTCTTCCAGACTGGAATAACGCTTCTGCAGCCAAGCGACAAATGCACGATTACACGTATCACAATGGCATTCCTGGTAGTGCATCTCGTTATCGATTTGCCAGCCAATGACGGCGGGATGCTTCGCATAGCGCTGTGACATCACTTCCACAAATCTAGAGCCCAGCATTCTCAAGGAATAGCTGTTGTTGCAACGATGTCCACGCACACCCGGCCGGATGATTTGACGTTGCTCATCCATTGGCAGCACATCCGGATAACGGGCTGTCATCCAGTTCGGTGGCGTATTGGTAGGTGTGCATAACACGATCTCCATGCCGCGTGCGGCGAATACTTCTATAGCCGCATCCAACCATTCAAACCGATAATGACCCTCGGTCGGCTCCATTCGGCTCCAGGCGAACTCCGCGAATCGTACAACTGCAACACCCGTCTCTTGCATAAGCGCAGCATCCTTCTCCCAAAGCTCGGGAGTCCATTGCTCTGGATAATAATCAATTCCGATCTTAATCGTCATCCTGTAATCTCCTTTGTTCATCAATATATTGCGATTATATGATATATTAAGTGGAGTTAAAATCTTAAATAATTAATACAGTATAATAATATTAAGATAATAGGAGAGTTGGTCGCATGCCTCATCCCAATCTCGCTTTCCCAGTACTTTCCGCTCGAGACAAGCTGCTCCCTTTTTATTTGCTTGGCATTGGTCTGCATCATGACCAGGAGCATATTCGCCGAGACCCAGGCATTCTCGATTATCAGTGGATTCAATGCCGCAATGGCGAGGGCAAGCTCAAGCTAAGCGAAACGGAGTATATCGTCAAGCAAGGCATGGGCATGCTGCTGTTCCCCGGTCAGAAGCACGAATACTATGCTTTGTCGGGGAACTGGGAAGTCGACTGGATTATCTTTGATGGCAGCGGGTCAGCGAGCTTGTTTGAAACAGTCGGCATTGTAGACACATGCGTATTCGCGCTCGCATCGCCCGAATACCTTTTATCCCGAATGCGGGAGTTGCTGCAAGCTGCCCTTACGCCGCAAAAGCAAACGTTAAGCAATTACTCCTGTTCCGCCATCCTCTATACCTTATTGACGGAGATTATTCAGCGCGTCTCTGTCGAGGGCAGCGATACCGTCGGGCAGCAGTATGAGCGGTTAAAACCGGTCATGGATTACATTGACCAGCATTATGCCGAAGAGATTGCTTTGCATACGCTCGCCGGACTGATGTGTGTCACACCGGAATACTTCTGCCATTTGTTCAAGAAGACGACAGGCATTCGCCCTATCAGCTATGTCAATCAGGTAAGGATCAACAAGAGCAAGGAACTGCTGCTCGACAATGTGCAGCGCGGGATGCAGGACATCGCTCATCAAGTTGGCTTCGAATCTGCTAGCTATTATGGAGCTATCTTCAAGAAGCTGGAACGGCTGACACCTGGTGCCTTCCGCCGTAGCTATCAGAAGTCGTAACATATGTGCTGTCTAATTGCGTTCGGGGAGTAAATGTGTATCTAGTTAACTTGGAAGCAAATTCATTGGACATAAAAATCGCGTTATCCAAATGGGATAACGCGATTTTTTTAGGATTTCAGTGAAATGCCAGCTTTGCTTGAGCAGGCATTAGGCTAAGATTACCTAAAGCACTCTGCTAGGAAGATGCGGAAGAACAATGTAATGCCATACTGTATGCGTATATAAGTTTCGTCAGCAGCCTCAACGCGAACAACTTCTTCTGTAGACAAATCGGAGATTGGAGCAGAGCCCGGGAGTCGAATATATTTGACATGAATTCGAAGATACCAACGTGCATGCGAGACTTGATCCGGATCCGGGTTCCGGGGTGTTTATGAGCAAGATGATTAAAACGATCTGAACTGCAGGAGTTTCCATTTATTTCGAACAGTGTTGCATTAGCGTGGTTTTTCGAAAGCGAAGCAGAGACCAATTTCATCTTATTCTAAGAGTAAAGGAGTTAAATATTTAAATGACTGTAACAGTAACGATACATTAAAGATCAGAATTCGCCTGAGAATATGAATGCCTTTTTGGTAAGAGCATTTAACTCTAAACAGCTGGTTTATATAAGCAACAAATATCAGAAAAAAGGCTTGGTAAATCTCTTTAACAAAGCAATGAAAATAGCCATTAGACAAAACAAAAAGATGATCTGGCTAGGAGTTTGGTAAAAGAATGAGAATGCTATTGATTTTTATAAAAAATGGGTTTTGTTCAAACGGGAGCTCACTCCTTTTATATGGGAGATGAAGAACACATAGATTTTATTATGACCATACACTCTTAGAACCTTAGTAAAGGCAGCAGGATGGATTATCATTGGGTTTCTGATCGGTAATTCTTAGGGGAAGCTCCTTTTATCTTTTTAAACATTTTGGAGAAGAGCAAAGGGTCATTGTAGCCGACAGAGCGGGAGATATCACCTATCGTCAGCTCAACGTTCCCCATCATTTCACATGCTTTTTGGACCCTAATACGAATTAAGTATTCCTGGATACTAGTATTCATTTGTTGTTTGAATAACGAACAAAGATAGCTTCGATTGAGTCCGATGATGCGGGCAATGTCCTCAATGGTAATTTTCTGAGCAAAGTTAGTTTCGACGATTTCCTTCACCTTTTCTACGTAAATTTCCGCACGACTATCCTGTTGCTCAATTGGCGTTACCGGTCCATATTCTGCAAGTAGGGATAATAATAAGTAAAGCAAACCGGTCAGTCTTGTTTCTCTCGTTTTTTGATTTCCATTGGACTCGGCCATTAACATCAAATATTTATAAATCATATCGTCTTTACCACAGTTGAGTATTGGGCATACCCTCGTTAATCCTGCTTGCTTGAGGAGCAATTCTGCCAGTGTTCCGTCAAAACCAAACCAGCAATATGACCATGGGATTTTGGAATCGGCTTGATAATAAGTAATGACAGCCGGGCATATAAGAAAACTCTGACCTTTCTGAAGCCGATATTTGTTTCCATCGACTTCAAAAATCCCTTCTCCGTCCAAAATATAATGAAGAAGAAAGTGACTTCTTATGGCTGGCCCAAAAAAATGACTCGGAATACATTCTTCAATTCCAAATTGTGTTAGATACAATTCAGTGTGCTGTTTGCTTCGTGACAAATACTCAATCATGGTATAACCCCTTAATATTAAATTCCAAGCATTATAACATAATTAGTGAGCATCAAGCTATGTACTCAATATTAAGTATTGATATATTATTCCTGTATAGTTGACAAATAATCTATTAATTAGTACCAAGCTTAAAACCATATTTTATTTTGAGAACACTAAAACATTTGCTCTGAGAGGGTAGTGTTGAGAGGAGAAGTTTTATGGGCATCATTGTTCAAGAGAATACGGGGCTTTTTCACCTGCAGTCGGCCGGCATGAGTTATCTTATTCAAATTAAGGATGGATATCCTATCCATGTATATTGGGGGGGCAACCTGAAGCATCGGGAACCCATGGCGGATTTATTAATTCACACTCCCGAGAAGGCTGGATTGGATCGCTTATTCCAAGAATACCCTCAATACGGGAGCGGGGATTTTCGTAACCCGGCTTATCAAGTAGAGCTTGAGGATGGAACCCGAATTACGGAGTTAAAGTACGTAGGTTATAAGCTCATTAAGGGGAAGCCCTCATTAGCTGGACTTCCAGCCGTTTATGTAGAAAATGAAGCCGAAGCAGAGACTTTGGAGCTGGAGCTGAAGGATGCCTATTCGGGTCTAAAAGTAGTCCTTATTTATACTGTTTTTGTTGATCGGAATGTCATTATCCGTTCTACACGCTTGAGTAATGAAGGGGGAAAGAAGCTTCGGCTTCTCCGTGCTCTAAGTGCAAGTGTAGACTTCCTGGATAAAGGGGACTTAGAAATCATCTATCTTTCTGGAGCCTGGGCTCGAGAAGGTAATATGACCCGCAGAGCTCTTCATCAAGGTGAAACTCGAATAGATAGCAAGAGAGGCATGAGCAGCCATCAATTAAACCCCTTTTACGCGTTGGTCACTCCGGAAACAACGGAAAACCATGGTGATGCTTACGGCTTCAGCTTAGTATACAGCGGCGGATTTGAAGCGGTTGCTGAAGTGGATTCATTCAACACTACGCGAATTAGCATGGGAGTGAATTCTTTTGACTTCACATGGCTACTGAATCCAAGTGATAGTTTCCAAACACCGGAAGTCGTTATGGTTTACTCTAAGCAAGGGTTGGGCGATATGTCGCGTACTTATCATCGCTTGTACCGGACAAGGCTATGCAGAGGGGAATATAGAGATAAAGAGCGGCCGATTCTAGTTAATAACTGGGAGGCTACTTATTTTAATTTTAATGCTGAAAAGTTGTTAGCAATTGCGGAAGAAGGGGAGAAGCTAGGAATTGAGCTGTTCGTCTTGGATGACGGCTGGTTCGGCAAGAGGGATTCGGATAATTCATCTCTTGGTGATTGGTACGAGGATCGCCGGAAGCTGCCGGACGGACTTGCTGATGTGGCGGAACGCATTAATCGGCTTGGGCTTAAATTCGGACTTTGGTTTGAACCCGAGATGATATCGCCGGACAGCGATCTTTACCGGGAGCATCCGGACTGGTGTCTTCATGTTCCTGGACGCAGGCGCAGCGAAGCAAGGTGGCAGCTCGTGCTGGATTATACTCGAAAGGAAGTTCGTGATTACATTTATGACTCCCTTTCAGCGATCTTCTCCAGCGTGCCGATCTCTTATGTGAAATGGGACATGAACCGCGCTCTGACTGAAATGGGTTCCGCTTCACTGCCCTCTGAACGTCAATCGGAGACGGCCCATCGCTATGTTCTAGGATTGTACGAGCTGTTGGAACGCATCACCACGGCATATCCGAATATTCTGTTTGAGAGTTGCTCAAGTGGTGGAGGCCGCTTCGACCCTGGAATGCTCTACTACATGCCTCAAACCTGGACAAGTGATAATACGGATGCTGTAGAACGGTTAAAGATACAATATGGTACTAGCATTGTTTATCCTGTAAGTGCAATTGGAGCCCATGTATCAGCCGTTCCTAACCATCAAGTTGGACGGATAACGCCACTTGATTTTCGTGGGAACGTCGCCATGTCTGGAAACTTTGGATATGAGCTTGATCTAACCAAATTCAGCGATGAAGACAAAGAGATTGTCAAAAACCAAGTCATAACTTACAAGCAAATTCGTGGATTAGTTCAAAAGGGTGACTTGTATCGCTTGAAGAGTCCATTTGAAGGGAACGAATCGGCTTGGATGTTTGTATCTGAAGACAAAGAGGAAGCCGTTGTGTACTATTTTCAAGTGATGGCCGTGCCGAATGCAGCGCGAAGAACCTTGCGGCTTGATGGGCTTAACCCGGATCTTGAATACGAAGTTTGGTCAGGTAACTATGGAGAAAAGTCAAGCTATGGGGGAGACAGGCTCATGCAATTGGGACTACACCTAGCTTATCATCAGAAAGACTATGAAAGTGGATGGTTCAGACTTAAAGCAGTTAAGGCTGGGTAAGGCCTGACTTCATTAATGTTCTAGAGAAATTTGGTCGTCCGGAAAAAAAATTCCGTTGGCTGAATCATATGAATGACATTGGATTGCTCGATCCGGAAAACTTCGTGCAGAAGACTGACTAGTTTAAAGCTAAGGTAGCTTCGGGTCGGTCGTCGGCAATGACTTCAAGGATTCAACTTTATATTATTTTACTCGCAATTATTCGGAGATGCTGACAGGGAATTACAGTGAACCGGAAAAAGAAGCTCTGAAAGCCTATAATATCGAGCATTGGAAAGACCTATTCCCTCAAGAAGAAGAATTCAAAATGAGAGCATACGGAGCGGCATACACGATGTCCCTTCCAAATGACGACCCAGCTGTTATCCTGGGGGCTAATGGTCTTCCAAGTAATTTATTTTGATTGAAAAGTTAAGGGACATTCTCCGTCCCAGCGGAGGCGGAACGGCCCTTTTTTATGCACTGTCTGATTTAATGCCAAATCTATACCTAATGAGGAAGTGACCCATGAGAAATCCGAATCTCGCTGCTATGGTACCTTGCAATCCGAATGCTTCTAAAGAAGTAAAAGCAGTACTACAGTACTTAAGCGGGATAGCTGGCAAAGCTATTATTACCGGTCAACACACGCAAACCAATTTGCAAAAGGAACTCCAGTACATCGAAAAGGTTACGGGGAGGCTTCCTGCGCTTTGTGGCTTTGAGCTGTTAAGTTATTCGCCGAATATTAATTATGAAAACAGCAGTCCAGAGTGCCTGCTTGAGATTGATGAGAACCGAAACACGCTTGACCGCGCTTGGGAATGGGCAGAACGAAAAGGTATGATCACCTTCACCTGGCATTGGTTCTCTCCTTTTGGAAGCTGGGATAAGGGGTTCTATTCGAATAATACAACATTTGATGCCTCCAATGCTGTAATAGAAGGAACGGAGGAGTATGAGGCATTGATTTCCGATATGGATCATATGGCCGATATCCTGAAACCTTTTTGCGAGAATCGGATTCCGATTCTGTGGAGACCCTTCCATGAAGCCGAGGGGGAATGGTTCTGGTGGGGTCACAAAGGGCCAGAGGTTGCAAAGCAGTTGTACCGTATTATGTATGACCGATATACACACATCCATGCTCTGAATAATCTAATCTGGGTCTGGAACTCACCTTTGGCGGAAGGATATGCAGGTGATGATGTGACTGATGTGATATCAAGAGACCTGTACCCTCCCAAGCATACGCATACGGATTTACAGCCCGAATATGAGGAACTCATGCGCATAACCTCAGAACCGAAGTTAGTTGCATTAGGAGAGATTGGGGTGCTGCCTAGCATAAATCAACTCTCTATAACTAGAATTCCGTGGGTTTGGTACATGATCTGGTCAAACGAATTTGGATCGACTGCAGAGTGGACTTCCGAGGAGGAACTACTCCAGGCTTACCATCATGAATATGCGATTACACTCGATAAATTACCCGTATTGTATTAAAACAGTTGAGTTCTAAACAGGCCGTCTCGGATTTAACGGAGACGGCCGATTTTTTTCATGTGTAGGTGTCACTATTACTTAGCGCTGTGTGGTACAGTCACGTTTACAGCAGCAATGAGCTTCTTCAACATTTTGTGGATGACGGTCTTGCCGGCTGTGCTGTTCGGTTGTTCATCGCGGGAAAACGATCTACGAAGGCTATTTCGATTATGCGGATCTGGCGGAAAAACGTCCGTTCGGCCCGATTATCTTTATGCAATGACCAAGGCAATCACCAACGAGTCTCATTCGAATTATGGATTTGTTTTTAAAGAAAAGAATCAAGTTCATCCGGATCTCTCTCGAGAGAAAAGACGAAGATTTTAACAAATGGCCTCATGGCCGCCTATTTTTGTTATCGAACAAAGAGCAAATCATTACGATGAAAATCCAATCAACGTTATATGGTTTACCTAACTGAAACCCCTTACAATGTATTACAGAAGGAGGAATGCGACATCATGTTAGCACAACTATACAAATATCGTTGGCAGTATGTCATGATTTTACCGGCTGTTTTGCTTTTGTTTCTATTTAATTATGTTCCTATGGCGGGCATTCAAATCGCATTTCGCGATTTTCAGATCGGGTCATCTATATGGGACAGCGCGTGGGTTGGAATCCAAAACTTCACGTTTCTGCAAGAGCCTCAGTTTTGGATTGTCGTGAAAAATACGTTGTTCATTTCGGTTTTGAAATTCGTATTCGGATTTCCGGCTCCAATTGGATTGGCCATTATGATTAATGAATTGGTGAGCGCAGGCTTCAAAAGATTCGTCCAATCGGTTAGCTACCTGCCTCATTTCTTCTCATGGATTGTCGTCGCTTATATTTTACAATCGTTTCTTACGTTAGACGGCGGCTTGGCGAATGATTTGATTACAAAAATGGGCGGAGAGCCTATCTTCTTCCTAGGCTCGGAGAGCTGGTTTCGGCCGATGATCGTCTCCAGCGGATTGTGGAAGGAAGTRGGCTGGAATACGATTCTTTATCTCGCGGCAATTACAGCCATTGATCCCCAGCAGTATGAAGCGGCCAAGGTGGAAGGCGCAGGGAAATGGGCGCAAATCCGGCATGTTACGCTGCCAGGCATGATCCCGACGGTTTCAATCGTTCTCATTCTTAGCATTCCAAGTTTGATTACCGTGGGCATGGATCAAATTTATCCGCTCTTGAATCCGGCGAACATGCAGGTGGCGGACGTTCTCGATACGTATGTGCTTCGAACCGGCCTTCAACAGGGGTATTTCGGAATGGCTACAGCAATCGGTCTCCTGTCATCCGTTATCGGTCTTATTCTAGTGGTGCTCACGAATCAGATATCTAGAAAATTGAATGGCGAGGGGTTATGGTAATCGATGAAACGTACATCTGGTGAGATCATTTCCCAAATCATTCTTATTGTTCTTATGCTTCTGCTGTGTTTATCCGTGCTCTATCCATTCGCGTATATGCTGGCGATCTCACTGAATGAGGGAACCGACGCAGCGAAGGGCGGCGTATATTTGTGGCCACGGGCATTTACACTAATCAACTATGAAATCGTACTCGGTAACGAAGTGATTCAGCACGCATATCTAATTACGATCTTGCGTACTATCGCGGGTACAATAGCTGGCCTCATGGTCACGCTGATGGTGGCATTCGGCTTATCGTATACGAAGGTTCCATTCCGTAAATCGATTCTGAGCTATATTTTGCTGACCATGCTTTTCAGCGGAGGGCTTGTACCTCTTTATATTCAGCTTTATAATTTGGGGCTTATTAACAACTTCTTGGTTTATATCATACCCGGAATGTTCTCGGCTTGGAATATGTTTGTCATGCTGAAGTTCATTCAAGGCATTCCAGAGGCACTCGTCGAGTCGGCGGAGCTGGATGGTGCAGGGCCGTTCCGCGTATTGCTCCAAATTATCGTTCCGCTGTCGAAGCCAATGCTTGCGGCAATCGGATTGTTCACCGCTGTCGGCCATTGGAATGATTGGTTCGCCGGAGCGTTCTACGTCACTAAGCAGGATCTCATTCCGGTACAAACGTTTCTCCAGCAGTTATTGTCGGCGCAGGATATGTCAGCAATCCTGGGCTCGAACTCGAATCAGGAAGCGCTAGCCAGAGGATCGCAAATGCAGAACGTGACACTCATGTCAGTCAAAATGGCAACCGTAATGGTAAGCGCGATTCCGATTCTATGTGTGTATCCGTTCCTTCAGAAGTATTTCGTAAAGGGCGTATTGATCGGCTCCGTCAAAGGTTAAGAGCCACCGTTAATGAGGGTATTGGGCTTCATCACATACCGTAACTTAGGTAAGCGAAAAGGGGAGAAAAGAAGCATGCAGAGCAAATGGGTAAAGAAGACCGGATTAATGGCTATGTCCGGTGTAGTATTGCTATCTGTCATCGCAGGATGTTCCGGTTCGAATGCATCGAAGAACGATCCGAAAAGCACGAACGCAGCGCAAGGCGGAACGGAAACGACAAAAGGCTCCAACAAGTTCAATCTATGGCTGAGCTGGTCGGCAACGGTTAATAATGATAGCCTTGTCCAAAAAAATTGGAAGGAAACGGAGCCAGGCATTGAGGTTGTGCTTGAAGCTACTCAAGGTGACGCAGTTACGGCGCTTAACTTGAAGCTGAATACCGGCGGCTTCGAAGATGCAGCTGTCTTCAATCGAAGTGAAATCGTGAAAGCAGCGATGATTCGCTCCAATAAAATTTTGTCAGTCGAGCAATATTTCGATATGCCTGATCAATATCCCAACCTTGCAGCGATTCCTAAGCAATATTTGGACCAAATGAAGGATGCGGACGGGCATATTTGGTCCATTCCAACCTGGTTCGACCAAAATCCTGACAATCCATGGCCGGGCTGGGCATCGCAAACATGGCTTGTCCGTACGGACGTGCTTGAGAAAGCGGGAATGACCACAGCTGATTTGGCTACGATTGAAGGTGTTGAAGCGTACTTGAAAAAAGCCTCAGAGCAAAAAGACGCGTCAGGCAAGCCGCTGATTCCGCTTAGCTTCTTAATGGATCCTAACGATACGGCAGGCTGGAACGATGAAAATACGGTTTTAAGCACGTTTGGCGTAACGACGGGAGGCGGTATTATCCCGGTAGAGAAGAAGGGTGACGAACTTGTCCTCTTGTATGACGACCCACAGTATAAAGTGGCTTACCAATGGATGAACAAAATGTATCGTTCCAATCTGGTGGACCCAGAGGTCGTAACCGATAAAAAGGAACGCTACAAAGAGAAAAACAAAGCTGGACGCGTAGCGATGAACGTAGGCTCCTTCTTTAACGTGGATAATTCGATCTGGGAGACGTTGGACGGCCCGACTGAGCCAGGCTGGTTCTATCAAGTCGTTCCATTCCCTAAGGTAGAGGGCGTTGAGAAGCTTGGAGCGAACACTGTCATCAACCCGTATCCAGGATATGACGTCTACATTAGCAAAAAATCCAAAAATCTAGAAGCGGTTTTGAAGTTTCTTGATTACTCACTTAAGCCTGGAGCGGATCAGCAGCAAGTCATTAACGAAGGACCAGAAGGAAAGTTCTGGGGCTGGATCGATCAGCCGCTAGGACGATGGAATTATATTGATGCAGAATATGATAAAGCGCGTAATTCTGGCGAGCCTGCACAGAAAGCGAAAGTAACGCCAGAGCTGTATATGATTTCTTCCTATAATAACGACTGGTATCCGTGGTGGAATTACGGCACAGGCGATAAAGTCGGAAACGAAAAAACGTCGAAATTCACGGCAACGGTAGGACAGATGGGCGCCGTGCGTAGCACGCAAACCTATGACTTGGTTAAAGCGAAGGCAGGCGGTCTGCTAGAGAAATACTTGCCTGAGCTCGAAAATATTCGCAAAGAGTATAGAGCGAAACTCATCATGTCCAAAAGCGGCGAGCAGTTCGAAGCAACCTGGATGGCTTTCCGTGATGCCCTTGAGAAACGTGGGCACTGGACTGAAGTTAAGCAAGAATGGCAGGAGCAATATGAAGTATTGCTGAAAGAGCAAGGCTAGCGGTATACCAAAATGGAGCACTCCTTTCTGGGAGGTTGCTCCCTTTTCCATTGTTGCGAATACGATTACAATACGGAAAGGAGGGATACGATGCTATTACGCCGCAGTCTTGAACGAATCGTTATTAAATACACCCAGAAAATGAACCTGCGCCGAAAAATATTAATTCTGTATGGAGCCATTATTTTTGTTCCAACGATTTTTTTAGGCATTGTTGCGGGCTATCTTGCGCTTGAAAGCTTCAGGGACAATTACCTGGTCACCATTAATGAAGCGATGCGCCAAACCGTTCAAAATATAGAATTCCGCAAGCAAAGCTACGATGTGCTTGCTACGCGTACGGCAACGGATGGGGAGCTAATCTCGCGGTTAAGCCGTAATTACTCGGATATGTTCGAGCAGCTGAACACGGTTGAGTATGTAGACCGTTCATTTGTATTTACGAGTAAATACTTGCCGGGTATCGATGATTTCCGGATTTACCACACGAATCCGATGCTTGTGCAGGACGGACGATTGCTGTGGAAGCCAGAGGGGCGCATCTTGCAGCCTGACTTGAATGAGACGGATTGGTTTATCCAAACGAGCGAGGCTTCCAACTCGTTAATATGGAGCAATGTGAACAAGAATAAGCTTGTCATCTCACATAAAGTGATGAGCCCGACCGGCAATTTGCAGGGCATTATTTATATGCTGTTAGACTATAAATCGGTTTTTGGCAATCTGTTCAATCAGCCGTTCAGTGGTTCAGGCGAATTATCGATTATTGACGATTCCGGCATGATCATCGTTTCCTCCGATCCAGAAAAAATCGGATTAAAGTTTCAATCGACAACGCTGAATAATCACTGGGATAATGCGAGCCTATCTGATGGCGTAATGGTGGATGGCAATCTGCTTATGGTAAGGCCGATTGATTCGAACTGGCATGTGGCCGCGTTGATCCAGATGGATCAGCTTGAGCGCCAGTCCAAGATGATTTTATACGGCATCGTGGCTGTTATTTTCTTTTTTCTGCTTTGCTCTACTTTTTTAATTATGACGGTGCTGAAAAATGTCGTATGGCGTATTCGTAAGCTTGGCACGCGCATGTACGATGTCAGTCAAGGACAGTTCGATGTCAGTATTCGCAATACGGCTAAAGATGAGCTCGGCGATCTGGAAATTTTGTTTAATTCGATGTCCAGCCGTCTGGGTATGCTCGTTGAAGACATTACGCAAGCGAAGCTCAAGGAACGCGAGCAATCATTCAAAGCGCTGCAGGCTCAAATCAATCCTCATTTTATATACAATTCGTTAAGTTTGCTAAGGTGGCGTGCGCTGGATCTTCAAGACGAAAAACAGCTGCGCACCATAGACGCCTTGACCGCCTTTTACCGTCTGGCGCTGGACAATAAAATTAATGTCATACAAATAAAGGGCGAGCTTGAACATGTCAGAGCTTATTTGGATATTCAAGAAATGCGTTATCCGGGAAGGGTGACCATCGAGTGGCATATCGAGCAAGAGCTGCTGGAGCTTTACACGATCAAGCTGTTATTACAGCCTATTGTGGAAAATTGTTATTTGCATGGCAACATTACAGGGAAGAAGGGCGGCGTTATCCGAATTTCGGCGCAGCTCGAACAAGACAACATTCGATTCGAGGTGTTCGATAACGGAATAGGCATCTCAAGAGAGATGCTGAAACAGATTCAATTAGGAAAGCAGGCGGGGAACGGAAACGGATACGGTACTGCTAATATTCGCGAGCGGCTCCAGCTCTATTTTGAGAATAAACATGAATTTACCATAGACAGCAAAGAGAACGAATGGACGGCGGCAACGATTATCATACCGGCAAGTGTTCATAGGCCGCAGATTAGGAAGGTGATGTAGTGTTGTTAAAAGCGTTGATCGTGGATGATGAGCCTACCCATGTTCAGGGGCTTGTGCGCTATATCAAGTGGAAGGAGCTAGGCTATGATACGCCTTTCACCGCAGAGTCCGGTCAAGAAGCTCTCGACTTATTGCGGAATACTTCTATTGATGTGTTGATATCAGATGTATCAATGCCTGTTATGACGGGAATTGAACTTGTTGCAGAGGCTAAAGCGATCCAGGCGCAGCTTCAAGTGCTGATGATCAGCGGCTACAACGAATTCGAATTTGTACAGGAAGCGATGAACGTTGGGGCGCAAGCGTATGTGTTGAAGCCGATTAAAGTGGAAGAGGTAGAGAGCAAGCTTACCGGGTTCCGCAAGACATTAACCAAGTTAAAGCAAATTGAAAATCAAGCGCAGGAGCTGCAGCAGAAAGTATCCGGCAGTCTCGATATCGTCAGAGAACGGTTCGTATCCGATGTTATTGGGGAGGCAGGCATTCATGCCCAGATGCTGCATTCATGGGGCAGCCTGCTGGAGCTTCCTGCAAGCAACCAAGAAATCGGATTAATCGTACTGGGCTATGATCATTTTCATTCCTCGGTGCAGGACGCAAGAGAGAGGGTTGTGATCAGCAACGGATTTTTGAGAACGGTCCATATCGGTTTAAGCGATTTTGATCATGTTTATATCGCAAAGACCGTCACTGATGAAATCGTGGCCTTGCACATTAATTTAAGTCCGCTTGAACGTGCGTCAATTGAAAAACAGCTTGCTTTCATCCAAAATGTCATGCAGGAGCAATACGGCTCAACGGTTACGATTGGCAATAGCAGAGTATGTACGACTTGGGAAGATGTACCGACGCTTTATAAGGAAGTTAAATTCATGATGGCAAGATTCCGCTTGATGGAGAGCGGGCAAATTCTGCACTATGATCGACTAGATGAATCTGAGTTCCAACAATTTCGTCTGCGAGAAGAGATTATACCCGAGATTTTACAGCTGACAGAAGATGCTGCCGATGCTCATAAGGTTGTTGACTACGTTAATAATGTGTTTGATATGCTGCTTCCTCAGCCTTCTATGCCATTTACGTATATACAGGCGTTTGGCATGGCATTGCTCAGCGAACTGGCTCGCAAGCAGACATGGAATAAAGAGCTGGGCGGGGAAATGAATTTGGAGATGTGGCAGAAGCTGATCGATTGCAGAAGCGAGGCGCAAATTCGTGAAGTCGTGATCGATTACGTTCAACGCCATATGGTTATCGAAAAGAAAGGTGAAGCCAGTCAAAGGCATAATCTGATCGGCAAGGTTTCCGAATATTTGGAGGCACATTTCCAAGAACATATCACAGTAAAGCAAATTGCTGAAATTCATCATCTGAATGCGAGTTACTTAAGCGTGTTGTTCAAAAAAGAGATGGGCAAAACGATATCTGATTTTCTACAGGAAACACGCATGAATAAAGCCAAAGAGCTGCTTAACAATCCAAGCATCAAGGTGTATGAGGTATCTGAGCAGGTCGGATTTCAGACCGCAGCTTATTTTGCCTACTTGTTCAAGAAGACGACGGGCTATACGCCGCAAGAATATAGGGATTACCATTAAGGCATTTGCTATGAGCTGGAGGCTATGAAAAAATGATGATAGAGTCAATTGCGGGAACGTGGAGATTTTGCTTGGATGAGACCAAGCAAGGCATTGATCAAAAATGGTATAACGAGCGGCTGCAAGATCACATTCAGCTGCCAGGAACCACCTCGGAGTATCAAAAAGGCGAATATAACACGGCCAAAGAAGTCGCTCACCTAACTGAGGCTTATCCGATAAACGGTTATGCATGGTACCAACGCGAGATTGAAATCAAGGCGGAATGGGCGAACAAGCATATCCAGCTGTACGTGGAGCGGACAAGAGTAACGAAGGTTTGGATCGGCGATGAACTGCAAGGCATGCAGAACAGCATAAGCGCGCCCCATATCTATGAATTTGGGATCATGACTCCTGGCACGTATACGTTAACCATATTGGTTGATAACAGCGGCCTGCCGATAAAAGGCGGTCATATGACATCACCCGATACGCAGACGAACTGGAACGGACTGCTCGGCAGAATGGAGCTTCAAGCAGCGGATTTAATCCGATTGGACAACATTCAGGCGTTCCCCGATGTTGCTAATAAGTCCGTTCAGCTCAGGTTTCAACTGATCAACGATACGATGGACAATGCGGATACCCAGCTAGCTATCGCTTTAATGGATATGGTTGGAACAATCCAAGGCAACGCAAATGCTGCAACAGCAGTAAAGATCGCTATGATTCAGTCCGTACCGGGTAACCAGTCTGTTGAACTGCACTATGAACTCGGCGAAGATATCATGCTGTGGGATGAGTTCAACCCCGTATTATACCGCTTGCTTGTGAGTCTGGAGGCGAACGCTAACGGGAAATTGTATCGGAATGAGCAATCCGTAAGCTTCGGCATGCGCAAGTTCGGTACGGAAGGCACACAGTTCACGAATAACGGTCGTAAAGTATTTTTGCGAGGAAAACATGACGCGTTGGCTTTTCCTCTAACCGGTTATGCGCCGATGACGGTGGAAGAATGGGTCAAGGTGCTATCTATCGCCAAGTCCTACGGGATTAATCATTATCGCTTCCACACCTGCTGCCCGCCAGAAGCAGGATTTATAGCCGCGGATTTGCTCGGTATTTATTTCGAGCCTGAGCTGCCGTATTGGGGCGCATTTCAAGATCCAGCGGATGAAGACTATGATGAGGCGAGATCGGACTACTTGCGGGAGGAAGGATTGCGCATATTAAAGGCTTATGGCAATCACCCATCATTTGCTTTGTTTACGCTAGGCAACGAATTGCATGGCAGTCGCAACGCCATGTCGAGCTTGTTGAAGGAATATCGGGAACAAGATAGCAGGCGCTTATACGCTGAAGGGGCGAATAACTATTTCTGGGCGCCGGCTTTCTCGGAAGACTCTGATTTCTGGGTTACCATGCGAACAGGGCATGGCGAATCGATGGTTCGAGCTTCTTTCTCCCATGCGGACTTGCCCCTTGGGCATGTGCAGGATAGCTATCCTTCAACCTTAACGGACTATCGTGATAATCTTCCGGACATTCAAGTGCCTACGATAAGCCATGAAATTGGCCAATATCAATCCTTCCCAAACTTTGGCGAAATAGAGAAATACACAGGCGTTCTGAAAGCACGGAACTTAGAAGTGTTTCGCGAGAGGCTTCAGGCTGCGGGAATGCTCGATCAAGCCGATCATTTCTTCCGGGCATCCGGACAGCTCGCGGTTATATGCTACCGCGAAGAGATTGAAGCCGCTTTGCGCACTCCGGGCTTCGGCGGGTTTCAACTGCTAGATCTGCAGGACTTTCCGGGCCAAGGAACGGCATTGGTTGGCGTATTGGACGCGTTTATGGAATCCAAAGGCTTTATAGAACCGGAGAAGTGGCGCGAGTTTTGCTCGGAAATCGTTCTGCTGGCAAGGATTCCGAGGTTTACGTATACCCAGGAGGAGACGTTTGTCGCCGAACTGGAAATCGCAAATTACGGGTCTGACTCGCTTGAAGCTATGCAGTTGGAGTGGTCGCTAAAGCAAGGAGACCGACTAATTGAGGCTGGAGCGATGGCGGCAAAGAATATTCAACAAGGGGCTTTGGAAAATGTGGGTACGCTGCAGATCGACCTGTCCGCAGCAGAGGCTCCCGCCAAGCTGGAGCTTACTCTGAAATGGAAGGGCAGCGACGTTATAAATCATTATCCGATCTGGGTATATCCGTCGGCGCAGGCAGAAGCCAAGCCGCAACAAGCTGAATTTCACTTGCGTAGAGAATTCAATCAAGAGGTAAGCGATATTCTCGAAGAAGGCGGGCGTGTTTTGCTCATTCCCCATCAAGAGCAGCTATCCTCCCATATCGGCGGAGCGTTTGCTTCGGACTTTTGGTGTTATCCTATGTTTAGATCCATCTGTGAGGGAAAAAACGCGGCTCCAGCACCGGGAACGCTCGGAATCTTATGTGATGAGAAGCATCCCATGTTCGAGGCCTTTCCAACCGAGTTTCATAGCAACTGGCAGTGGTGGCCGATCCTGACCCACTCTCATTCGCTTATACTGGATAAGTGGCCGGAAGCGTTCCGTCCCCTAGTGCAGGTCATTGACAACTTTGAGCGCAATCATAAGCTCGGCTTGATCGTTGAAGCTAAGGTTGGCAATGGAAGCTTGCTCATATGCGCAAGCGACCTTATTGGTCACCAAGATAAGCCGGAGGTACGCCAGCTTTTTCATAGCTTGCTGCAATATGCGGCATCTGCGGAGTTCAACCCATCATTAGAACTCAGCTATGACCAGATTCGCAGCGTGCTGGATCCGAACGTGGAGAGCGATCGCGAGACGCATCGCGGTCAAGCGGTTATTAATCCTTCCTATCCGAATAATATAAGTTGAACTAAAGACACTTCTACATTCTGATGCAAAGACGATCGATAATACGCATGGGATTCTTTCATGATATTAATCATAAATGTCTCTACATTCTTCCGTATCTCAGCGGTTATGTGCTAAAACAAACTATTGATGTTGATGACATCTGCTCTGAGCCACTGCTCAATTCGCATTCTTAGCGTTAGAGAAACGGGCGTTTCCTATCCCCCAAAGCTGCACGATAAAAGGTTTTGACAATACGATCGACAATCTTCCTCTTCTGGTTAACGTGAACGTTAATAAAGAGCTTCTTTGCATGCTGGCCGTAGACCAATTGCTTTGGAGAATGGCTAATTGGGTTCGGATTTTGAGAAATAGCTTATCAACGGTGATATCATTATGAGAGAGCAATTCGCCTAAGCTAAAAACGATTAAGTAATGAAAGACAGACACTCATTGTATTTATACAATGGGTGTTTACTATTAGTGTGGATCGAACTGCAGAGGATAGCTTTCCACTCTTGGCAGCAATGATTTACATAGGGTTGTGTCCACAACCTCAAAAAATACGATAATACGGGTGAGGACTTAGAGGATTTGATTTCAATCGGCACCATAGCCCTGATCAAAGCTACGGTAAGTCTATTGACTTGGGATTTAGAAACAGTAAGTTTTAAAGGAGAAGTGTTTGGAGTTGCGAAAAACCCAGATGATGTGATTTTTCTAACTCCAATAGATCGAAACAAAAAAGAAAATAACATTAAAAGAAGTTATTATTTCAGAGTTCATTATTTTGAAGAGCAACATTAGTTCTGTCTGATGATATGAATATCTATACAACGGAAGTCGCATAACATGTGGCTTTTTTATATATTGTCTAAATGAGTAGGATACCATAATGCCAAGTCAGTCTTGGAAGGCATTGCACCAACGAATTTGCACACCTTGAGATGATTGCGACCATGATTTACAAGCTGACAAAAGATGCAACGCCAGAACAGCTTAAGGCTGCTGGACTTGGTGCTCATTATGTGGCTCATAACAGCGCCTTGTTTTATGAGAATGCAGGCGGCGTACCCTTTACGGCTACGTACATTCAGGCCAAAGGTGATCCAATTGCGGATCTATATGAGGACATAGCGGCGGAGGAGAAGGTTAGGGCGACGTATCAGTGGCTAATTGATCTTAGGGATGATGTGGATCTGCAGGATAGCTTGAAGTATTTGCAGGAGCGGGAGATTATACACTCTCTGCGGTTCCGGGAAGCGGTGGAAATACTTAAGGATAAGCGGGATGAGAAGATATTCTATTAGAAGGAACCTCTCTGCAGGGTACTGCGGGGAGGTTTTTTTTGTTTGTGTACAGAATTGTACAGAGGAGAATAGTCCACCATCCAATACTAATTGTATGGAAAAGAGTCTAGATAAACAGTATACTTGCTATAATTGTTTTTTGTTGAGGTGAATATCAAATGGATGAAATCGATGAATCAAAACAGCTTGTATTACAAATCGGCGGTGCCTTGAAAAAGTACAGAAAAGAAAAAAACATGAGCTTAGACGAATTAGCGGAATTAACGGGTGTAAGCAAACTTACTCTGGGGAATATCGAACGTGGCGATACAAATCCAACTTTGGCGATTATTTGGAAAATTTCAAAAGGCATGTCTTTACCGCTATTGGCTTTGTTGAAATCAGAAGAGCCTGTTAGTTTGTATCGAGCAGGAGAAGGACTGCGGTTTTCTAATGATCAAAAAAATTGGATCATTGAACCAGTCTTTAAACACACAAGCAACGATATTGAAATGTGTCGGGCTTACTTACAGCCGAATAGCTCGTATCACCCTGAAGGTCATCATGCGAATACAACAGAAATTGCGACAGTAATGACTGGTTCCATTGAAATTCAAGTCAATGGAGAGGTTTACACATTGAATCAATATGATACGATCAGTTTTCGTGCAGATTGTCCTCACTCTTATACCAATCATACGAATAGCGAAACAGTGCTCCATATATGCTTAAAGTATGATTTCTAAAAGTCAGAAATCCTACTTATTTAATACAACTCCGAATTCCATGACGGGAATTCAGAGTTGTATTTTTGTTTTCAGATGATTTTATGTATATTATACAATACCACTTGTTAAAAATAATATACTATAATATACTTTTAATATTCGCGCGGATGTTATTTCATATTTTTTCAATCAGTAGGAAACAAATTATACGTATAAATTCAGGAAGGAGAAATGAAAAATGTCGAACAAACAAAATAAAAAAGCCGTACCATCTTCTATCGGACTGATAATTCTCGGCATTATTGTTATTGCAGCTAATTTACGTGCTCCTTTAACCTCAGTCGGTCCTTTAGTGAGTTTCATAAGGGATGACGTTGTTATTTCAAATACATTAGCCGGCCTGATAACAACGGTACCTTTGCTTGCCTTTGCTTTATTATCGCCACTAGTACCAAAATTAGGACGAAGGTATGGTGTTGAACGTATCATTTTGATTGCCCTAATCTTTCTGACTGTTGGCATTGTAATACGTTCTTTATCTGGCATAGCTAATCTGTATATTGGGACAGCAATTCTTGGATTCGCAATTGCCATATGTAATGTATTATTGCCAAGTTTAATCAAAAGGGATTTCCCAAATAAAATTGGCTCCATGACAGGTATTTACTCCATTTCAATGAGTTTATTTGGAGCAATCGCATCGGGAATCAGTGTACCGCTAGCCGTGAACGCAGGTCTAAAATGGCAGGGAGCATTGGGAATATGGGGGATTCTAAGCTTTGTATCGATTCTCTGTTGGCTACCCCAACTAAGAAATCAAACGAAGCAAACAACCACGATGAGTCAACAGATAGCCAGTAATGATGTGAATGTTTGGAAATCCCCTCTTGCCTGGCAAGTAACCCTGTTTATGGGTATACAGTCCATGGTTTTCTATGTGTTGATCGCATGGTTGCCTGAAATTTTAAAGCAGCAAGGAATTGACTCAAACCAATCAGGATGGTACCTCTCGATAATGCAGTTAGCTCTGCTTCCATTTACTTTTATTGTGCCCGTTATTGCTGGGCGCATGTCTAGTCAACGTTTGTTAGTGGTCATCATAACCATTTTGCTTTTGACGGGAACGCTCGGACTTCTATACGGAAGCTCCAATATAATTCTGTTATGGATCATAATACTCGGAATTGGTGGAGGCTGCGCCTTTAGTTTGTCCATGATGTTTTTCGGTTTACGTACTGAAAATGCGCATCAAGCAGCGGAACTGTCTGGCATGGCGCAGTCGATCGGATATCTTCTTGCCGCAATCGGTCCTGCCCTTATAGGATTTCTACATGATTTGACAAATAGTTGGAATCTGCCACTTTTCATTCTGCTTGGCGCTTCGGTCTTACTCTTTATAGTCGGTATAGGAGCAGGAAGAAACCGTTTTGTAGGTAGCCGAAATAGTTACGAACTGCCACAGAAAGGACGATGAATAGGTTTGACAAAATTATTGTGGCAATTGATAAAGCTAAAATAATGAACAAACTCCTCGATGCAACCTATGAATAGCCTGAAACAAATAAACTCAAGTTACCTTGGTTAATGTCAGCCAGGAATATGTATCGAAGGCTTTCGACAGCTAAATTGGCGTTCGTTGATTATCATTGAAAGTGGATAATCGCTAACAAACAAAAAACTAGGGCCCCAAAGTGGCCCTAGTTTTTTTAGAAGCGTCAATCATGATCAGCTCAATCGATTAATTTAGCAATGATTTGACTCTTAATTGAAAAAAATGAGTGTTAATTAGATTCTATGAGTCCAGTTGTTATTAAATCTTCAATGTTCAGATACATGGTTCCTTTGTATTTCTTAATACGAATGTCACTTAAAGTAAAGTCGCCATCCGTCGCCTTTTTGTATTCCGCTGTCAAATTAATATCCACTCTGACGATTTCGAAGCCGACATATTTGCCTATCGTAATGATGTTGGCATTGCTATTGCCAAGTTTGCTTACGCCTTCGATTTCAGACAGCATAGATAATGAAATCCATCCCTTGCTCATCAGTGGTGGCAATGCTTCTTTATTCTCTGCTGCAGCTACATAATTGGCGTCAAAATAATCCGGATATCCTTTATACCCTGGTAGTTTGGATTCCTTCTCTGTTGGTGGCGCACCAACAACACGGAATTCAGGGAAATTTGCAATTGTCTTGGTAATGGAATCGATCTCGGCTAACTCTTTTTGGGTATTCAGGGCGTTGGTTGCAGCGGGACCAAACGATATCACTCCATCAGCACTGAAAAATATCGGGATACCGTCGATCGTGTAAGAGGCCCCTTTAAAGGATGGACTATTAACTTGAATCACATTTGCTTCTGCAGACCAATAAACGGAGTTACCTGTTGCTTCCCCAACGATTCTAATTGGGATGTAAGTGTTACCATTTTGCGTAAAGGGTTCTGCTTGCAATGCTTTCTTCTGGCCGTTCACAACTGCTGTTTTGTTGCCAATCGTAAATGTAATCTTTAAATCATCCTTTTTGCCCGTAACTTGTTTAAGTTTTGCATCATAACCGATTTCCATTTTCAAATTTCCAAATAATTCTCTGAAAGGAACGAAGGAAACTCCATTCTTGCTTACTGATTTAGATTTGAGCGGGACTCCATCTACAAAAATATAAGCTCCTTTATTGGCTGCTGATACAGGAATAACACCTATACTGAACAATAAAACGCAAATCATAGCAGTAATCGACAATCTCTTCAAAAAAACGCCTCCAGAACTAGTTTTTATTTCCACTATTTACTATATTACTATCATTTGGAACTCTGTCAATAAAAAAATAGTTATTTTGTCGAAATGTGACCCAAGTATTCAATGTTCTTTCGAATTCCCTCAAATAAAGAGGCTAACCCAATTGCAGCTTAAGCTCATCAATCGTTTTACATACTTTGGGCTGTCGGTCGATTCACGATCTCAGCATGAAAAAGCATCGACCACGCAAGTTTATGCTCAGCTCCGCGGAGAGCGTCGGAGAGAACGTTATCACCGATTTTTTTTAGAATTTAGTTAATCAGGTTCAATAGTATTGTTGGATGCCTTTAATTATTCAGTCTTTCATTGAACTAACGGGCATGATAGTTTAGAGGTAAATATTTACATAATAACAAGTGGTCGGTATAATTTAAGAGTATTGAGCAAACAGCCAAAGGGGTGTTTTTAATTGGAATTTGGACTTTCCCATAGAAAGTTTAACGCCAAAAGACCAGGGTCTCTTGTTAGTACAATTACCGGAGTCTTAGAACATCTTTCGTCATTGTATGCGAATATTGGTGAGGCCAGAGAGAAAAATGGCATTTGGTCTTTACCAGAAAGCACTCCAACATGCACTACATGTAACGGTACAGGTACTGTCCTTGGTGATATTGATTCAAGTCGTATGGTCGCAACTGAACTCTCGCTTAAAAAAGGAGCTGTGCTTTTATGGGCGGGGACTAACTGCGGACCTGTTGTAAAGATTAGAGAACTGGCTAAAATGATCGGGATTGACGTTGAAAGCCCACTTGTTGAGCAAGATGAGCAATTTATCGATATTTTACTTTATGGATATGATAAGGAACCTGTAACATACGTTTACAAGAAAAGGGAACATAAAAACTATTATCGTGGGTGCGTTTTCGATTTGAAACATATGCGTGATACAGGAACAACTAGTAAAGGAAACCTTTGGGCAATAAAATTATTCTCCGAACATGGAAAGTGTCCAAATTGTACCGAAAGCTTGTTGGAACAGGAACGCTTGGTTATGGGGAGTTCCCTTTCAGATGTGTTGAGAATGCCGATCTCAGAATCACTATTAGTTGTCCAGAAATTACGTAATTGCCTCGACAAACAAGTATTAGATAATTATTGCGAATTGATTAATGATCTGGAATTGCGTCTATCATATCTAAATAAAATTGGTCTAAAGTCTCTTTCAGCTTTCGATGTTAGAGTCTTGGTGAATCCGTAAATTGGTTAAGCTAACGAACAGATACGCAATAATTTTGTCTTCAGATTTCCACTTGACCCTTACGTAACGTAATGATTTATAGTAAACGTAAGAGAAGGACGAAACACGGCCTACTGCCAAATAATCGAATTACTAAATTAGAAATCGGAGGAGAAGCAAACATGAGAAAACTCGTATTGTTTATGCATGTATCGCTGGACGGGTATGCGTCGGATTCGAACGGAGGACTAGATTGGATTCCGTACAACGAGGAATTAGAGAAATACGCCGAGGAAGTCGTAGCCGAAGTCGGCTCACCGGTATACGGACGAAYGACGTATCGGATGATGGAGAGCTACTGGCCCGCGATGCTGGACAATCCGGATGCGTCGAGGCACGATATGGAGCATGCCAAATGGCTGCAGGATGTGAAGAAGATCGTCATTTCTGGCTCGATGGACATTGTCGAATGGAACAATACGGTACTGATCAAGGACAATATTGCAGATGAAATCAAGGCGCTCAAGGAGCAGCCAGGCAAAAATCTCGTTATCTTCGGCAGTCCGGGGGCGGCGAAGACGTTGCTTGAGCTCGGCCTGATCGACGAATTCCTGCTGACGATTTGTCCAGTCATCTTGGGCGGCGGAAAATCGGCATTCCACGGCGGCGGTGAGAAAATCAGGCTCAAGCTGCTGTCCAGCCGAACGCTCCAGTCAGGTATTATCGCAGCCCGCTATGTGTTGGAGAAATAGCCGTGCCGTACAAGATTTTCCACTAACGGTAACGATAGTTGAAAACTAAAGGGCTGCCGCGTGGCAGCCCTTCGTCATTACGCTAACGGGCAGCATTCCTATTATGAAGAAATACGAGGTTTGAGTAACAAAAAGACTCCTTGGTATGATGTTATTGGGTCCAAGTTGCTCGTCAGCCACCGGATTCAAATCAAACCAAGGAGACTACAAGATAAATGAACGCATTAATCAAATCACTTCTTCTACTTTAATTGTTGGTGTTGACATCGCAAAATTCAAACATGTAGCCCGAGCGCAAGACTACCCGGGGTCGAGCTCGAATTGAGTGTGATAAGAGATGACTGTTCCAATTTATAGAACTGATTAGACGCTCAATAACTCTTGCCGCTCTAATCGTTCCACCTCATCATCATGTAAAGCTGCTCGACGCTTTAGGAGCTCATATGTCTCACTCCACTCGTCAGGGTACCTTGTCCATTGAATTCGCTTATACAAATCTCCTAGGGCAATCTCTACTTCATTTCTAAATTGTTTCCATAACATCATAGCTTTGTAATAATCACCGTTATTACGAGTAGCATTCACTACGTCATAACAAAGTTTATCTTTTCTGAAAATCTCCATACTGATTTCATCAACTTTAAAAAGAATTTCTTTTTTGAGTTTTGCGTCATTCTCCATAGTTGCGATCATTTCGGCCATAATAGAAGTTATATTGGGATTATTTTGAGCTGAGTGATTAATACATTCAGTGAGTTGGTTAGTCATAAATTTTTCCCTCCTAGCAACATGCTGTTACCATTCTGGTTTTATATAATACTTTTCGTTAGAAGGGGGTTTTTTTAGTCACTAAGCAAGTGAAGACAGCTACTGGTAATAAAAGGGGAAGTGAACTTAATTAATGGATGAAAAACAAACATATCAAGCACTTAATGACTTTTCGACTAATGAAACGCTGGAACCCCTAGATAGAATGTGCATTATGCAAAAGAAGATAATAGTTGGTTGAATCTATCACGCTCCTCCAAAAAAGGGCAATGGCCGCTGTATTGGAATGAAACTAATTGCGAATTTTTAATCAGCTTATTTGTTTCCTGAGCTTGGGAAAACGGAACGACTTTATCATGAATTCCATGAATAATTAATGTGGGCACATCGATCTGTCCAAGATCGTTGTAAACATTCTCGTCTCTTAGCGTGACCATAATAGCGGAAGTCGACCAATTCGCAGCTTGTAAACCCATTAGAAAGAACCATTCGGATTTTGGTTCAGAAATGTACTGAAAGAAAAAAATCTCCGTTTGGTTTTGCAGCATTTTCGGACGGTCATTGTTTGTTTCTTCGATGATTTTATTCGTAAATTCTTTGGGAACGCTTGATGGAGACGCAGCGTCGATCAGGACGAGTTTAGATACCCCGTACCCTTTGTAACGAGCCATATAACGAATCGAGATCGCGCCTCCGGTAGAGTGTCCTGCTAATATTATGTTTTTTAATTGTAACGCTTCGATGACCATACGAAGATCATCTGCTAATCTATTGAAACCGTAACCGTCGAATGGTTTATCCGAATTGCCGTATCCTCTCCAGTCCATTCCAATACAACGATATCCGAGCTTCGGAAGGTAATTGAACTGATATTCGAACTGGTTATGGTTTAGCGGCCATCCATGAATAAAAAGTATCGTTTTATTTCCCTTCGGATTGATGTCCTCGATAAATATTTTTACGCCCGGTTCCACAGTAACGAAGTATCCCAAGTGTATCACCTCAATTTTATAAAAGTACTTCCCCATTAAGATATTCGCCCTAGGCAAGGTGAATGCCCAATTTCGGCGTCAAATTAGGTTTAGATCGTACGTAGAGATTTCTGAGGAATAACTTGAGTAAAACAATTTCTTCAGATCATTGAGCTAACGGGACACGATGGTTGAACATACCTATGAGCAGTTTGCTGTGGCGGCTGCTCCCATTTTTTGTTAAGCTAATGGGCAGTTTAACTCAATAAAAACAAGAAAGCAGACGGTCCTTGTTATGGATTTTCTTATTAAATAAATTGCGTAAAAGCGCTAGTTGGCATTTTTTATAAGTTATGGTTTAGCAACAATAAGCCACACCTGCATTGAAATAGTCACACCGTGGTTCTAGTAATTTCGCTAATATAATGCCATGCTTATGGTGAAGGGTTACAGTTGCCGATAGTTATTTAAGCATATCAAAACCAAATTATGATTTATGTCGAGCGACACCCTATAAAGTGTTAGATGAGTGGAGATGAAATTTATGATAAGAGTTGCAAAATTGGAGGATAGGAAAGATATAGCAAAACTATTGACGCAATTAGGCTACCCGGAAACCGAATTTTTTATTAAAGAGAACATGGAAAGACTTCTTACTGACCCCAACGAAGAATTAATGGTTTATGAAGATGAAGGACGTGTTATTGCCTGTATTTCCATTCATTATATCCCGCAATTAGGAAATAGAGGAGATATCGCATCAATTAGTTATCTTGTTGTGGACTCCTCAATTAGAAGTAAAGGAATTGGAAAGGAATTAGAGGGATTTGCCTCTGCCTCTGCCAGAAAAAGGGGATGTGACAGTATCCAAGTTCATTGTCATTCCAGAAGAATAGATGCTCATAAATTTTATGAGAGACAAGGTTTTAAGGAGGCTCCTAAGTACTTTTCAAAAATGTTAGACAAATGACGGCATAAACTCTCACTAACTTTTATTGAATCGACAGCAAAGTTTTAATAGGAGGGAATGATTTATTCGGCAAATTAATATTTAACTAACTGGGAACGATAGTTGAACAAACATGGAGTAGTTTGCTGCGGCAGCTGCTCCCTTTCTTTGTTAAACTATTCTAGCTAATAGTTTGATCTCTTCACGAATACCTCAGATATGGGAAATTTACGGTCATCGCAAATAAGACGTTATGAGAAACTGCGGTAGTACCATTAATTTCAAAAATCCATTAAGCTCGGAGTTGAAATATGAGTTTAATTCTTCCTTTGGATATTATTGAAAAAATACAGCAGGAATATAAGGATCAATACGATTTTGTTGAAGACCTATTAACTAATCAAAGTTTTTTCCACACCGAAGAAGAGTTTATATTGAGATTAATTAGATCAATTTTGTTTTTATCTGAAGGAAGTATTGAACAGCTTCAAAAATATCTCAACATTGCAAAAATAGATTTTAGAGATGTGTTCTATTGGGCTGAATACGATCAAAATAACAAACAAATACGGGATTTTAAAAAGCCATTTAAAGGGGAATACAATTAAACGTTGAGCTAACGGGGAACGATAGTTGAACATCCAAAGGGCTTCCAAGCGGAAGCCCTTCATTAAGCTAACGGGCGGTTTTGTTGAACAAGTTGCAAATTTAACATTTTAAAGTAAGAGCATTTCTTTGTAATGAGAAATGCTTTTTATTTTTATACAAAACGATATTATTTTATCGTAAAACGATAAAATTTGTGGTAAAGTAAAAACTTACATTAAACAAGTGAGGTGCAGTTTATGAAACGAGGAAAAACACTCTTTTTGAAGATAGCTGTTATTCTTATTGGAATCCCAATTCTTGCTATGTACATATTTTTAGTGCCTAAGATTGGGAATTTTGCTGGAGAATTGTATCCAGAAAAGGCTTATATGAAATCTCTCGTCTTAATCGATATGTACGCAGCGGCGATTCCTTTTTATTTTGCTTTGTATCAAGCTTTTAAACTTTTAAGCTATATTGATAAGAACCAGGCGTTCTCGGAATTATCGGTAAAAGCTTTAAAGAATATAAAATACTGTGCCATCACAATCAGTACCTTGTACCTGCTAGGTATGCCACTTTATTATCTCATGGGGAAGAGAGTTGACCATCCAAGTTTCATACCAATGGGATTGGTCATTATTTTCGCCTCTATGGTGATCGCCGTTTTTGCTGCTGTTCTCCAAAGACTTTTACAAGAAGCTATTAATATAAAATCAGAAAATGATTTAACGGTCTGAGGTGGAGCATATGGCAATTATTATTAATATTGATGTGATGTTAGCAAAACGAAAAATGAGCGTAACGGAGCTTTCGGAGAGGGTTGGAATTACTATGGCGAATCTTTCCATTCTTAAAAATGGGAAAGCAAAAGCGGTTCGTTTATCAACATTAGAAGCGATATGTAAAACCTTGGATTGTCAGCCAGGTGATATTTTGGAGTACAAAAGCGACGAAGACAATCAATAAAAACAGACAACAAATTTATTTAACTAACAGGGAACGAAAGTTGAACGGACCATAGAGCAGTTAGTCGATGGCAACTGCTCCTTTCTCGTTAAGCTGAAGGGCAGGATAGCGTAACCTTTTATCGCAGATAGAGTCTAAATTATTACATATTCAGGATTAATAAACGAGGTGAGCTAATAATAGAATGAAAAAACGAATTTTACTTTTTGTTGGTATTCTTGTGTTCTTGGCAATTATCGGCGGTATTACATTGCATAATTTTGCTAAAAACCTAGGCGAAAGTTACAATCAAATAGGTTAATGGGAAAAGAGGGCTTACAAATCCTGGCGTTAATCAAACGGGAAACGATAGTTGAATAATAGACATTGATGAGTAGGTACTACGGTATCCTGCTCTTTTTATTAAGCTAACGGGCAGGTTTGAGCAATGAAAAAGCTGCTTGGATACTGGGGCAGTGAGTAATTATACGGAATAATTGCTACTGGGTCAATTTATTACATTTCAAAAAAAGCCATAGCTGTTCCTCCCATTACATAAGCCAGATGCAAGCTATATGAGAGGACCGATACCGGAGATACCTTCCTTGTACAATCGCTAAGACCTAAGTGAGAAATTAAGGATTCGCAATTAATAATAAATGAATAGCAGCAAGAATTCCCATCGGATAGATGATTAAACGAGAGAATGTATTTTTAAATTCGTTGCGGGAGTGCTTTTCGAAAAATAAGTGCAGGATCGCATGGATCATGAGAAAGATGTCTATCACCCAAAACGTAATCGTCTGATATTGGCTAAAAAGTAAAGCGAGTATGATGGTGTACAGGGGGAGATGGATAAGGGTGAACACTTTATAGGCTTTTGCATCATCCATATCTTGTAGAACAAAAAATAGTTTCCATTCCGATCGTCGAATTGCATCCATTTCGTGCAGGAGAAATAAGGATAAGTTAAACAAGAATAGCAACAACAACAAATCTGGCATATCAAACCTCCAAAAATTTTATATCAAACGTTTACTATAGCGTAATAAACAAACACATTTAAATATTTCCCTTGGTTAATACGTAAAACTGTTCGAAATGTAACAAGTAAAGCTATATCTGTCAGAGTAATGTAGAAAATTTAAATGAACATGAAAAAAAGCATTCAAAATGATAGTGAAAAATTGATCAACACGATAAAAACGACGCTTGAATTTGATGCCATTTTTTAATTAAATGTATAATAATGGTGAAACAATTTCTTGTGTTAGCGTTTCATTGAACGAACAGGATTATTTAGTTCGCGTAACGAATACCATAAATATGGAAATTTCGTGAAGTTCGTAAATAAGACGATCTAGGAAATTCACTTAAAAACTTTTGTTATGGAGGTGTCTCATGGAGGATGAATTAAATCTCATAGAGGATGAAATAAAGCGAATTAAGAATAATCAATCGAAAATCATATTCTATTTCATGCTTTCGATTGCAATAATTGGATCAATGATAATATTGCTTCTGAATATCTATCGCTTTACTTTAGCTGATATCCTCACTTCCTTTTTTGCGCCATTTATTGAGATACTGGGTTATATTATTTTCTTGATTTGTTCACTGATTGTTTTTGTGTATTTTGTCGTAAGTAAATCCTTCAATAGGGCAAGAAGAGGAATACCTTTTTTGTTGAATCTATTTATTTTTATTTTGATGTTAATTGTTCCTTTTACCTCAATAGTTTTAGATTTAGATTATCGCTTCAATAAGGAAGAAAGAGAAGATGTAGTTCGAATGGTATTGGATGGCACACTGAAACCGAATGTATCTGATAATGAAATATTGATTCGTTTGCCAGAGGAATATAAGAAACTTTCCAAAGGCGGTGGTGAGATCGTGGTTCATGGATACGGACAGAGTGCTCAAATTCTTTTTTTTTCCTATCGTGGAATATTAGGTAATATGGCTGGATTTATTTATACCGCTAATGATAGCGCCCCTGATGAAATGCTTTTTGGCGGAAACTTTATGGAAGTGAAAAAACTGAATAAGAATTGGTATTCGGTTAGAGCTACGTAAAATGGATTTCATATATGTTCACGCAAAAGATCGTTTTCACCGATCCTCAGTCAGCAGAGGCATTTCGAGTTAACGGATTCATGAGGACACTTACGAGAGTAATTCGTCGGATGGCAGTAAATCATTACGTTAACGGGACGTGATAGCTCAATAAAACACGACGGCAGCTGCAGAAACAAAAGCGCATGTACGACTGAAACAATCGTACTCGATATAACGTTCTTAAATGTGAGGTGATAATTCATGATTAAATGGGTGTTAACATTAGCGGCAGTATTAGTGCTGCTATCGGGCTGCAGTGAGAAGTCGGGCAGACCTAGTGACAATATGACTAATCCTACTACTGCTCCTGCACCGGGGGAGACGTTTACGCCGTTAGCGAAGCCGGAAGCGTTTCCCGCTGTGTCTAACCCTTATGATGCCGACCAAGCAGCGGAGAACGGCGATATCGTGAACGTTCACGGGAAAATGTACAATCTCGACAAGTGGAAGCTGTTTCTTGCGAATCTAGATGTTGGCGTGCCGGATCAAGTGCGTATTACGCAGTATACGATTGAAGGTGACCCGATCTTCTATGAGTTAGTCTATGACGGGGCTGAAGTGATTACGTATACGTACGACAACTCGCGTGACGGGTTCGGGAGCAATGCAGGTCGTCCGAGCACGTTGTGCCGAGGCATTGAGCTCGAGGAGGACAAGGAGTTAGGCTCCCATTACAAGCTAACCGGATGCGATTCTGAAACCAGTAATACGTTCTGGTTTACGAACGTAGAGTCGGAAGCTGAGCAGGGCAGCCAATAAGAACAATATACTCTAGAGTCGCTCGATCGTTTAATTCTAATAAGAACAATAGTTCAATCATCACAAAGAGGCAGCCGATCACATCGATCGGTTGCCTCTTCTAAGTTAACGGGCAGTTAGTACTAAGGTTTCTCATACAAGCGAGTTATGCTAATATAAAAGTGTTTTAAAATATTAAAATGTGGGAGATTCAAACCATGATCATCAAGTTCATTCGTTTAAGGTAGTGAAAGGTGCAGCTCACATAACCCGGCTTTTTTATACAAACTAGCTAGGGTTTATTTGACTGTACCTTTTTTCATTCACCTAAAACGAATGGAAGGGTGCTTTTTGTGTTCGAAAAAAGTAAAAAGTTGATGAGCGCTGAGAAAATTGAAAACTCTCAGGAGATATTTATATGCCCATTATGTAAAAAACAGATGCAAATGATCCATTTACAAAGTTTAGTTTGTTGCAATCAGCACTGTTTTGATATAGCCAAGCAAGGATATATAAACCTATTGTCTGGAACCAGTAATACTAAGTATGATAAAAAAATCTTCGAGTATAGAAGGGTAATAAGCAGAAGTGGTTTATTTAATCCCTTACATGCAGCGGTAAGTGAGATTATAATGAGTCAACTCCCGAGCGATGAACCTTTAAGCATACTGGATGCAGGTTGTGGAGAAGGTTCTCACTTAAATAACATACAAATAGAAATAAATAAGAAAAAACTCAACCCTCTTTTGGCTGTAGGGATTGATATTTCAAAAGAGGGAATTAGTTTTGCTGCAGCTGAATATTCAAATGTTATTTGGTGTGTGGCGGACATTGCAAACTGTCCGTTTGCAAATCAGCAATTTAAATTTATTTTAAACATTCTTTCACCGGCAAATTACTCAGAATTTCAGAGATTGATTGGTGATAATGGTTTGGTGATTAAAATCGTCCCTGAACAGGATTATCTAAAAGAATTAAGAGAAATCTTTTACGAGGGGTCAGATAAACGGGTTTATTCAAATTCACATACAATTAACCACTTCAACGAACAGTTCAAGTTATTGGATGTTAAAAGCATTCAATATCAAGTAAACCTGAATGAACCTTTAATCGAACCATTGCTCGGTATGACGCCATTATCCTGGGGGACTTCCAAGGAACGCATAGAAAAAGTGTTACAGATGAATCTGAAAAAAGTCACTATGGACTTTAAAATGTTGATTGGTAAGAAATATTAGTTGAATAACGCATAGATGAGCAGGCGCTGCGGTGGCCTGCTCATTTTATTAAGCTAATGGGCAGGTCAGTTTAATGAAATTCTCGAATACGTTATATATGGAACGTTCTCGAAGTTCGTAAATATGACGTTAGCTGAATTTAAATAAATTATAGTAGGGTGACCCAATGTCAAAAACATTTCAGTTTGAAACAAAAACAATACAGGGAAATGAAGAACTTATTATTGACATACAACCAATAATTAATGAATATAACAAATTTCTGATTCTTACTACTACCAGAAAAATTATCGAGTTGGATACAAATGAGAATGTGTTTAAAGAGCTATTTATTTTTGATAATGAAGAAATAATATTTGAAGAGAAAGTGTCTCTACTTGTCTCGCCAAATGCTGAGTTAATTGCTGTATTTAATACTTTTGGTAGACAGGGAATTGTAATAGATATTACTTCAATGAAGACCATAATGCGATTTAATCGTGATGATTATTATAATGAACAAACCATTTTTCCGGTTGCATTTGTCAATTATAATGCTCAACTTTTATTAATTCATGGTACAAAATGGAATCGACTGGATATTACAAATCCAATCGATTATCAAGTACTAACTGATAGAAATGATCCGGAATATGAATTAACTGAAAGCAAATCAAGTAATTCAGAACATTATTTAGATTATTTTCATGGCCAACTCGTAGTTTCACCTGATAATAAATGGATTGTTGATAATGGATGGGTGTGGCACCCTGCGGGGTGTGTGACAGGTTGGAGCATTCTTGAATGGATAGAAAATCGATGGGAATCGGAAGATGGAACGAGCAAAAAAAATCTCTGGAGTGGAAAAGAGGATTGGAACGATCCATTATGCTGGGTAAGTGATAACGAGATTGGATTAGTAGGTAGAAATAATTATGATTTCATTGATGAGGATGAGCGACATGGGTGGATTTTCAGAGTGATTAATCTGGAGACAGGAAATGTAGTTAAGGAGTTTCCAATATCGTCAGGTAATATTTTTATGGATACATATTTGTTCTCTTGTTTAAAGGAAACAGGAATGAAAATATATGATATAAATAGTGGACGTTTACTGTTCGAAGACGAGAAAATAAATCCATACAACTATCATCATAAATCAAAAGAGTTTATTGGTTTTGATAATGAAAAAATAATGATCTATAAGTTAATCGAAGAAGAATGTAAAGCAGCTAACAGACAGATCTGCGAGGCTTAGTTCGTCGGATGGCAGTAAATTAAGAGGCAGCCGATGACAACGATCGGCTGCTTCTTGATCGTAGACCTAACAGTGCTAAAAGTAAATAAGATGAATAATTATAAAAATTTAGAAGTTAGGTGCTAGTATTAAAAGCTCTATCATTCATTTGAAAAATGATAATTTCGAGGATGTTGATCTAAATGGCGATTTAATACTGGATAATTCATAACTGGAATTGTCCGAATGATTAGCTCAATCCAATTCTGCGCGAGTGAATAGATCGTAAATAAGCACCTCATCCTCACAAGCGAATTTGAACGCCCATGCGAACTGTTCTAATGCGACTCCATTACTCGAGTAGGCACAGAACATATCTGCTTCCGGGTCAAAATGAATCGTTTCCGCGAGTTCCGGCATCCGCTCATTCAAGAACACCGCCGCCAATGAAGCCCAATCGTAACCGTTGCCTTCGAACCCCTCGTCTGCCCGGGTGTCGAATAGTTCGGCCAAATAGCTACCGACCGTCAGAATGACAGATTTGCCGCCATTATTTTGTTTCACGATGGTAAAGGGGGCCACATCCTTCGTTTCTCCTTCAGCTGACAATGACTGTGCAGCTTCTGCTTCCGCGGAAAGCTTTGCTATAACCGCACTGCGTGCCTCGTCCGTGAAGCGGAGAACCCTGTTCTCCTCAACGATAAGGCCTTCCGCGATTCGCCCATCCAGCCAATCGCTGATGAAGCCAGGAGCGTACCCTCCTTGGCCGAATTCACCGCCGAAAGCGATCATTTGCTGATAGGTATCCAGATACTGCTGACGGCTGGTAGTCGGGTAAGCGTTGGTATATAGCCAGAACTGGACATCGTACATGAGATGAGACCGCTCATCCGCATGAAATGAGAAATGGTTCTTCTCCTGGACGATCCGGGTACAGACACTGCGTATTTTGGACTCCAGCCCGTCAACATCAGAGGCCTGACCGCAGAGTTCCGTGAGCAGTGGAGAGAATTTTCCTTCAGCCACTTTGCGCAGATCGTTCTCTTTATCTTCTTCAGTAGWGTCGTAATCCTCATCATTCACCAGACCGCGGATAAACGACTCGAAGTTGGGTGCCAGAAATGTGATCTCGTAATCATCTTCCTGATCGACATGAATGACTTCTGGTTCGCCGTCCTTGCCACAGCGACGGTAATCCAGCATCACAACATCGTGCCCTGCCGAAGGGCAGTCACAAATTACCACACCGATATCCGGATATCCCCATTCTTCAATCATGAATGGACTGCCGAGATCACCGCAGATAGAGTAGCTTTTGTCGCGTCCGATCCCCATAATTCCTGTTATAGCAATATGATCCTCAGCCCAAGAGGTAGCTTCATCTGTCGGAAAGGATGTATTATGGGGAATGCCACCGTTCTGATGCTTCATAAGAGCGATGTAGGCTGCCGGTAGCTTATAGCCGAGTTCTTCTTCTACAGAAGAAATCAGCTCATCTGTAGGCGGATCAGAGACATATTGTTCTCTAGCATAGTTACTGTCTTCCCAGAAGCTGTCGAGATCCATACCTTCAAAAGGAATCGCTCCCTGGTCTTTCATTTGTTTGCTGAGTGTGCGCAGGGATTCAGCTTTTTGTTGTTTTTGCCATTTGCTATGGCTCCAGTCTAACAATCTGGCTGAATGCTGATCGTTAGGATCCAGCTCTAGCGCGGTGCTTAGCACACTTGCCGCTTCCTCATACCGCTTCATATAATAGTAGGAATAGCCTACGCGAAAATACCACAACGGATCATTTTTTCCCTGCTCAGCAATGATAGCAAACTGTTCCAGTGCTTTTTTATACAAACTCAGATTGTTATAAGCCCGACCTATGCTGCTGATCATATCGTAATCCCTGTCCGCTGGAGGAATCTTCATCAGAGTGTCTACGATCTGCTGGTGTTCGTCATCCTCGTGCCACTGCAATATCTGTGCGCTTAGCTCTTGTTCCATCGTTGCCGCCTGCCTCCTAAGTAAAATATGATTTTCTCTATTTTACCAGAGAGAAAGCTATGAATGGAAATGTTTAGCGTCAATACGCAGTCTGCGTCGGTCTGCCCCAAAAGGGCAGTATACAGCTATAGGAAATTAGTGGTAATCTAGTTTTGTTATTTTAAAAAAGGGGAGGACGATATAGTGGCTCCAAAACATATAGTTTCTGCGGCAACAATTGTAGTTAATGAGCGTAACGAAATATTATTGATAAAAGGACCTAAACGAGGTTGGGAAATGCCAGGAGGGCAGGTTGAAGAAGGTGAATCATTGAAAGATGCAGCGATAAGGGAAACAAAGGAAGAGAGCGGTATAGATATAGAAGTGACAAAGTTTTGTGGTATTTTTCAAAATGTAAGTAGTAGTATTTGTAACACTTTATTTTTAGGCAGACCGGTCGGAGGAGAATTAACAACTACCGCTGAGTCTTTAGAAGTAGGATTTTTTCCAATCGAAACAGCATTAGAGATGGTGAGTTGGGGAAATTTCAGGCAAAGAATTGAGCTTTGCTTGAATGAAGAACTTCATCCTTTTTATGTTGAATTTTCCATTCCGCTTAAGGATTGCTAGAGAGTCTTAAGTTTTTTCCGTCGGAACTAACGGATAAGTATGATTTATTGGTCGTTGAAAGAACGATCTTAGTATGACACGGTGTTACAAAGGACTTATAGTTGGTAATCAAATAGCAAAAAGCCATCGTTTTGATCAAACTAAACGATGGCTTTTTTTCTTTTCATCAGGTCCGGTTTAAGTGGATATAAAAGATCATTGCGAGTTATAAAGTAGAAATGTCAATAACGAACCGATACCGCACATCATTTTTGAGAACACGCTCATACGATTCTTCGACTTGGTCTGCACTTATCACTTCGATCATAGGGGAAATACCGTGTTCAGCTGCGAAATCAAGCATTTCCTGTGTTTCACGAATTCCACCAACAAGTGAACCTGAAATGCTGCGACGACCCATAATTAAGGAAAATACATGATACTTATCGGGTTCGGCTGGTGCACCAACATTTACAAGTGTCCCATCAACGCGCAGTAGTGATAAATACGCATCAACATCCAGATTTGCAGACACGGTGTTTAAGATCAAATCAAAACGCCCCGCTAATTCTTTAAATGTAGCAGGTTCACTTGTAGCAAAGTAATGATCTGCGCCAAATTTCAATGCTTCTTCTTTCTTATCAATAGAGCGACTCAATACTGATACTTCAGCACCCATGGCATGAGCAAATTGAACTGCTACGTGGCCAAGACCTCCCATTCCGACAATGGCAACCTTCTTACCTGGGCCAGTATTCCAGTGTTTTAAAGGAGAGAATGTCGTAATGCCGGCACATAATAGTGGACAAGCCACATCCATATTCAGACCGTCTGGGATACGGACAACGAACCCTTCCTTTACAACGATTTTTTGGCTATATCCTCCGTATGTTGGATTACCATCATAGTCTAGACCGTTATATGTGTTGACTACACCCTTCGTACAATATTGCTCTTCTCCACTGAGACAATATTCGCATTCTCCGCAGGAATCAACAAAGCAGCCAACGCCAACACGGTCACCAACAACAAACTTGGTGACTTCTGTCCCTACTGCTTTTACGACTCCGGCAATTTCATGACCAGGAACCATGGGAAATATTCCGCCACCCCATTCACCGAATGCACTGTGAATATCAGAGTGGCAAATGCCACTAAACTTAATATCTATTAAGATATCGTTTGGCCGTAAATCTCTTCGCTCAATAATGATCTTTTCAAATGGTGCTTTTGCACTTGGGACACTTAGAACACGTGTTGTAGAAATGTTTTTATGATTATTACACATAATAGATAATACAATCCTTTCTTTGGTAAAATAATAAGTTGATTGAAGAAGTAACTCGGATCAACTTATTTTAATAGCAAGATTAGCTTAATCCTTAATGTGGACTTTAAGGCAAGGGCTTTTTGAAAATTATTAAAAAAGTTCTTATTTAAGATTTTCTTTGTAGTACTTCTTTTCTAATACATCGTAGTATTCTATTTTCAAATCAATTTTGATAAAAGCGTTATCCAAGTCTCGTTGTTTCTCCATCATTTTTTCTTTATGCTTTTCAAATATCTGTTTGCGTTGCGAGGCTGTGCTATCTCCTACTTTTGTTAACTCCACGATTGCACGTAACTCTGAAAGAGGGATGTCAGTTTTTCGTAAACATACAATAAGCTCTAACCATAATAAATCTGCTTCGTTAAAAATACGATTTCCATTTTCATCCCTTTTTATAAAAGGTAAAAGACCTTCTTGTTCATAATAACGGAGTGTATGTGCAGGCAAACCTATCTTATCTGCTGCTTCTTTGATATGAATTTCCATTTGAATCCTCCATATATCCTTATAATTATTTTGCTCTTATTAATGTGATCATCAGTTAGGTTTTATTATAGACCTTAAAGTACACTTTAATGCAACAGCGCTTTCTCATCTTGTTCTAGTGATTTTAGATTATCGCTTGACTTAAAGTCGACTTTAAGAGTTATTGTTGCTTTGTTTAGAAAATAGTAAAGATACAAGGAAGGCTGGAGATGCTTTTTATGGATAAACGAAGTAATTTGCTTATATTTATATTGGCGGTAGGAGTTTTCGGTATTTTGAATACTGAAATGGGTGTTATTGGTATATTGCCTTTGATTGCTGATTATTATGATGTCAGTGTATCGAAAGCTGGATTGTTTGTGAGTCTCTTTGCACTTGTGGTTGCAATTTCTGCTCCAAGTATGCCGCTATTGTTTTCAGGAATAAATCGCAAAAAGGCAATGTTACTTGTACTTGGTGTGTTTGTTTTGGGTAACTTAGTCTCGATAATTGCATCTAACTTTACAATTGCATTAATTGCTCGTGTGATTCCAGCTATTTTTCATCCCATTTATTGTTCAATGGGATTGACAGTAGCTGCTAACTCAGTAAGCAATGAAAAAGCTCCAAAAGCTGTTTCCAAAATAATGTTGGGAGTATCTGCAGGTATGGTACTTGGTGTGCCAATTACTAGTTTTATAGCTAGTGAAACTTCGTTTGAAATGGCCATGTTATTCTTTGCTATCATTAATGCTTTAACATTCCTTGCTACATTGCTATTTGTACCATCTATGCCTGTTAAGGAAAGACTCACTTACGGATCACAGTTAAGCGTATTAAAAAATTCCATTACTTGGATTTCCATTGCCGCAGTTGTTTTTATAAATTCAGCAATATTTGGGGTTTACAGTTACCTTGCTGAGTATCTTGAAACCATTACTAATATTTCAGGGAAAACGATTAGTTTAATGTTAGTAGTATACGGTGGGGCAAATGTTATTGGAAACATTGTGGCTGGGAAGTTACTTACTAAAAATGCTATCAAAACAGTAGCAATTTTTCCTTTCACATTAGGAGCAGTTTACATCTTGTTATTCTCATTTGGACAGTTCACTGTACCTATGGCTATCATTACTTTGGTTTGGGGAATATTAGCTGGTATTGGAGGTAATATCGCTCAATATTGGATCACGTCCGCAGCTCCCAAAGCTCCTGATTTCGCTAATGGATTATTTTTATCATCTGCTAATATAGGAACAACAATTGGTACAGCTGTAGGTGGATTATTTATATCAATTATCGGTACACAATACATTGTAGTAGGGGGATTACTATCATTGATATTGGGTGCGGTGTGTATTTTGCTAAGAAACAACATATTTAGTCCTAGAAAACAAGTTTCTATAGAAGAAATTTAATCCTGATTTTCAAAAATATATAAACAGACGATTTCTTTTTTTTAAAATACCATTCGAAAGCTGATTTCTTTTTTTACATCTATGGCTTACTAGGAGAAATAATCAACATGAGCATATGTGGAGATTCAAAGGTTCAACCATACTTTACCGAATTAACTATTTTTTACGGAAGGTGGTCTAAGTAGAGACTTTTGGTGCTTTTACCAGCCCTATAATTTTCTTCATTCACAACTTCGTTCCATCTAGATGCTATTTGAGAAGAAGAATACTTGGTCAAAATCTAAGAAAACGTGAGCATTTAAGAGAAAAGCGATTCTCCATATAGGGAGGTTAGCATGGAAATGATCAAATCAAAAACATGAAATTAGAAAACCGCAAGTTACACTTTTTGGATAAAAGTAAATGAAATATAATGCCCTAGGAACGACTTAAGAGAAGTGACACAAGAGTTTAATAATTAAAAAATACACTTCACTAAATGAAAGTAAGAAATACTAGGAGAGTGACGTGAGATGAACAGTAAAGAAAGCTTTTCGAACCGGGTTGATTCATATTTGAAGTATCGCCCGAGCTATCCGAAAGAGGCTGTTGATTATTTGTACGACTACGTCGGTTTGCGTTCGAACAGTAAAATAGCTGACATCGGTTCCGGTACAGGCATCTTTTCAAAACTACTTCTGGAACGCGGAAGCTATGTGATTGCGGTCGAGCCGAATCAGGCAATGCGGGTAGCCGCCGAGCAAATGTTAGAAAGCAATCCGAACTTTCAGAGTATATCAGGTTCTGCAGAATCTACTGGATTACCTGATCAGTCGGTTGAGTTTATTGTCTGCTCACAAGCGTTTCACTGGTTTGATCGCTTAGCAGCGCAAACCGAGTTTCGTAGAATTCTACAGCCGGGCGGGAGAGTAATACTAATCTGGAATTCCCGTCTTACAAGCGGTACTACATTTCGTGAAGAGTACGATCAACTGCTCCATACATACGGAACCGACTACGTAAAAGTTAATCATAAAAACATTTCTCAGTCGATGCTTCACTCTTTTTTCAAGGAAGGTACGATGCATGAGGTGCGATTCAGAATGAGCCAGGAGTTTGATTTCGAGGGCTTGAGAGGCCGGTTGCTATCATCTTCCTACAGCCCTGTACCTGGGCATCCCAATTACAAACCGATGATGACGGATCTGCGAAATCTATTTGATAGGAATAATTAGGATGGTTTTGTTCTATTCGATTATGAAACTGAAATATTTTGGGGAGAAGTATAGATCAAACTTCGATTTAAGAGAATCATTGTGCTAATGGGGAACGCAAATTATATTAAAACTTCTCATTAAAAGCAACTCTAGAATTATTAGGTCTAATGGGAAGTTTTATTATGAATTTTGGTGAATTAAGGAAACTGTATGTAGTCGAAAAGCAGATTAAGGGATTTAGTCCAAACACACTAAAAGCATACACCTTATAGCTACAGATGCTGGTTTCTAAATTTGGCTATCCCGACTATCAGGTGGTCATTATAGCGGCTTTTTGACCAATTAATTAAAGGCACTTTTTTTAGAATATTAGCCGCTGTTACTCAAATAAAGGGCAGTACAACTTAATATTGAACTTTAAAAAAAAGGAACCTTTTATTATCGATGTGCGTCTATATTTACGGGAACAATGATCTCTAGTACAGGGAGTTAATTCTTGTTTTAACGGTCTTTTTGGAAAGGAGTGCTCGAATAAAAAAATGTTGGATTCTTGTTTTACTGACGGAGAACGATAGTTGAATCATACTTAATGTTGAGCAGGTGAGTGTTAGCCTGTTCATTTTTATTAAACTAAGAGTGATGCAATTGTTGATAAAAATTAAAGGCCAAATGCAAATCATTTGGGTGGTGGGTAAACTGTTTCCTATAAAATTAATTCTAACAATGATAGTTGTTGCTACCCTCATTATTGGATGTATATCACAACCAGTAAGACCAGATGATAAAGTTATTGAGGCCTTTATTAGTGACAATAACATTAACGTAATTGAGTTGGTGAAGTACAAGGAGTACACAGCAATTGCATATAAGAACGATACAGAGGTAGGTTTCTACTKGGATCAATCAGGTAATGGAACATTTTCGAAACATTGGGAGAATGTAGAGGGGACAAAGATTCCACAGCGATTCATTGGAGGTTTTTCTGACAAATACTTAGTTGAATTTATCATCGATGAGAGTATTTTAAATAAAATAAACACTTATACAACCAGAATAGGAACCTTTACAAAAGAACCAAATCAGAAGTGCTTTATATTTCCTACAGGAACTGGCGGTATTCAGTATTTTGACAAAAACAATAAACCGATTGAATTTTAGGAATTAAAATGGGTTGTACTAATGGAGAACGATTGTTCAATTTTAGAAGAGATACTACATGGCGACCCTTATCCATACTAACGGCAGAATATTTCCAATATGTAAATTATGTATTTGTTTATCCACCATCTCTACTTCTAGTTTGAGTTCAATAACTAAAAGGAGTCTAAGAATGACAAAAACGCAACTGCTATTGGTTGTTCAACTGCTGGTTTTCGTTCTTGCTGGTTGTTCTGATAACCAGGAAGATATCGCCTCAAAGAATAACCATACCAACTTATCTGTTTCGCCAAACCAGAATATCGAAAACACCATTGATTCTGGGGAACATTCGAAATCAAGCCAACCAAATTCAATGATCGAAAACGGCATCTCCAATTTGGAATTGACCCTGCCGAAGGGATGGAGCCTGAATACGGAAGACCACTTTGGCGCATCCCTCACCGACGAGAATGGAATCAATCTCGGAAGTGTTGTCACGTACCCGTATACTGTCGATTTCAGCTTTAACATGTATAAGCCGAACCATAGTGAAATTACAGATGAAGAAGTAATTGATACTTCCATCGGAAGCGGCAAGCTCTATACGCTCGACACGGATAACGGTACGGCCGCCTCTGGCCTGACCGGCACACATGACGTCTATTTCGCAGTCATACCTATTCAAGAAAAAATAATATATGTATTGGAATTCTCGAAGCATGATAAAGAGGCATCGACGAAAAAACAATTCATCAGTCTACTGAATGGGTTGCAGTTAAGAAAGTGATTGTCAGCCAAGCTGGACCTTTTGGAAATAGACGTAATCCTTTTTATAATTAGTGGACTGTAGATCTTAACAAGCAACCAATATTTCATTAAACTAACGGGCAGAAGAGTGTGGTGGGCAATTTATTATCGCTCTTTCTTATGCCAGAGTAACACATTCGCTTCACCTACAATATGATGAGTCTAGAAATCTAAAGAGGTGAGTCAATGGCAGTCGTAAAAGCAAGGCAACAGGATATTAACATGTTGGCAAGGTTGCTTCGAGCTGAAGCTGAGACCGAAGGCGAAATGGGAATGCTGCTTGTTGGAAATGTTGGCATTAACCGAATAAGAGGGAATTGCTCCGATTTTAAAGATATCCGGACAATTCCTCAAATGATCAACCAGGAGCATGCGTTCGAAGCGTTGCAACATAGTTTGTACTATCAAAATGCAAGAGACAGGGAACGCCGTCTGGCGCAACGGGCAGTGAATGGGGAGCGGAATTGGCCAGCCAAATTCTCCTTATGGTATTTCCGTCCAGGATCGTTCGAAAATCCCGGTCCATGTCCGCCAACTTGGTATAATCAGCCGCTCGCAGGACGATGGAAGAAGCACTGCTTTTATGAACCGACCGGAGAAGAATGTGAAAATATCTATAATACGTTTTAATTTTATAAATGCAAAGAGCTCATTAGTATCTCATAACCTGACTTGTCACAGCCATGTGTCGGTTGACAACAACTTTATCTCATTAAGTGCCGCGTAAATCGCGGCTTTTTTGTGTTTAGTGTTTCGGAGACTATACCTACGTGGCAGGGCGTTCGATGTTGGATGACAAGAAAATTAGACAAAAGAATGAGGTTAGCTTTTAGTATCTGCTGGAGCGTGAGATTATGCATTCGCTGCGGCTCCTGGAAGTCGTGAAATACTTAAGGATAAGCGAGATGAGAAGATATTTTATGAGAGGGGACCTCTCTGCAGGGTACTGCGGGGAGGTTTTTTTGTTTGTTTATATTCTTAAGCATTCTAGTTCTAGCTAATAGCCTTTCCATTCTAATAATAAATGGATAAATCATAATGTTGTATTTGAAAAAAATGATGGCAATAACCAACAACCCTCAGGAAGAAAGCTTGTTCTTCCCTATGATGCCTTAATTACTACTCAGTTTTTTGCAGCACTTGATCAGGAAAATGTAGTATTGAGTGGTTTTAACCCACGTTTTGCAGCTTTTTATGTTTTCGCAATGTTAAAACAGCATAAAAAAGCATTGAATTGTTAAAAGTACGTAAAATAAAGCAAATTATATTGCGGCTTTTTGAATTATTCTCTATAATCAGAGTTGTTCGACGAAGTTAATGAAATGAGGAGACGTAATGGACAACAATAACGAGCGCATTAAAGGGGTCATTTTCGATTGGGCAGGAACGGTCATTGACTATGGTTGCTTTGCCCCAATGCACGCATTTTTGGAATCATTCGATAAAGCGGGAGTGCCCATCACAAATCGGGAAGCAAGAGAACCTATGGGCATGTTGAAGTGGGATCATATTCAAGCGATATTGCAGATGGATAGGGTACGGGGACAATGGATTGACAAGTACGGTACTGAACCTGTTAAAGAAGATATCGATCGATTATATTCCGATTTTGAATCGACCTTGATGGAGTCGTTAAAAGCGTATACGGATCCGATACCAGGAGTGTTGGAGACGATTAGTCTTCTCCGTGAAGCGGGGATCGTTATTGGCTCGACTACAGGCTACACCAAAGGAATGATGGATGTTATCGTGCCTGAGGCAAGGCGCAAAGGATATTCGCCTGACTTCATGATTGCTTCAGATGAGGTGAAAGCGGGACGCCCTTATCCGTATATGATATTCCGTAATATGACAGAACTCGGGATATTTCCTCCCGCTTCAGTGATGAAGGTCGGGGACACGGTATCTGACATTTATGAAGGAAAGAACGCAGGCGTATGGACAGTGGCTATCATCTCGGGCAGCAGTGAGCTCGGACTGACACAATCAGAGGTAGAGATGATGGACGCAGGCGCGCTGAAAGCGCGCATGGACGAGACGAGAAAATCGTTCGAAAAAGCGGGAGCTGATTTCATTATTAATTCAATATCCCAGCTTCCAGCCGTTATAAAAGAACTTGAACTAAGCGGTCTAGCGAGGGAGCTCCGATGAATCATTACTTTAATCCGGTATCTATTTATTTCGGCGAAGCATCTCTTGGCGCGCTCTGCGATAAGTTAAAGCACGAGTATGCTAGGGTACGGCGCGTATTGCTTTTAACTAGAGGGTTTGAAGTCGATAAATCCGAATGTTTGAAGCCTGTTCAGGACATTTTAACCGAGAAAGACGTTTTTATTCATGAAGTCACATTGAATAATCCCGACATTAAGGATATCTATCAACTTATTCAGCAGGTTAATTCATTCGATTATGAATTGATTGTCGCGATTGGCGGCGGAAGTGTAATGGACGCAGCAAAAACGTTAGCGGCACTGCAGCGCTTAAATCTGGACTGCCCAGAGGATGTTAGGAAGGCAATCACAGGCGAGCAATATAGTAAACAAACAGGATTCGCGCCATGGATCGGCATTCCGACTACCTCCGGAACGGGGTCTGAGGTAACGAGCTGGGCAACGATATGGGATGAGGAGCTCGGCTGCAAGTATTCGGTATCCGATCAACGTTTGTTTGCAAGCGCGGCTTTGATTCTTCCTGAGCTAACCTTGACCATGCCGCTCCGCTTGAGCGTTTCAACGGCTCTGGATGCGTTATGCCATGCCACTGAAGCCTATTGGTCCGTTCATACTAACGAAATCTCCCGTTTGTATGCTCTGGAAGCGATTGAACGAATTCGGAATGCGCTGCCATTGCTGAAAGAAAGTCCTGAGCAGCTTGGTTGCAGAGAGCAATTGTCACTAGGCAGCGTGCTTGCAGGTCTGGCCTTCAGCAATACGAGAACGACCGCTTGCCATTCCATTTCTTATCCGTTGACATTATCCTACGGCATTGATCATGGTATTGCTGCCAGCGTGACGTTAGCCACTGTTCTAAAGCATAACTATTCTACGTTAGTAGAGCCGAGGAAGCTTCTTCATGCGTTCGGAGCGGAGGATGTTCAAGGCGTGCAACGGTTTGTTCAATCCATTTATGAACTATACGGCTTGTCGGGCAATCTGAACGATTACGGCGTTACTGAAGAAGGAATTGAAGCCATTATCGCCCAAGCATACACAAAAGGAAGAATGGACAACAACCCCGCTCCTATTTCGCCTGAAGAACTGAAGCATATGCTCGTTTCACTGCTTTAAATTCTCAGCGTCATGTTTGGCTTGTACTTCCATTACGCAAAGAACAGCCGGCTACGCTTGATATAAGCATTCGATATACAAAAAACAAAGGAGTGTTAGATGATGAAAAAGGCATTATCGATCGTTCTTACTTTTGTACTAATTACTGTTCTTGCGGCATGCGGAAGCAATAACTCAGCGGAGAATGGCAGCAGCAGTTCGAAACCGGCGAAATCGAAAGACACCATTACGATGGTCTGGTATCCGAATGAATCGGGAGCCGAGTTGAAAGACGCACGCGACGAGTTTTCGAAAATTATTGAAGAAGCAACAGGCAAAAAAGTAGAACACCAAACGACGACCGACTATATTATCGCGATTGAAGCCATCGCAAACGGCAACGCGGATATTGGTTACATGGGAGCGCAAGGCTACATTGATGCTAACGCAAAGAACGATCAGGTTCAGTCTTTATTTGTGCAAAGCGGTGAGTCCGGAACGCTCGATGATGCTGTTTATTACAGCTGGCTCGCAGTTAACAAAGGCGAAGAATCTGAATACATGAATGGCAGCGATTTCGCTCTCGATAAAATGGAAGGCAAGAAATTTTCATTCGTATCGAATTCCTCTACATCCGGATTCAAGGTTCCATCGGCAGGCATTATCAGCTACTTCAGCAAAATGGACAAGTACAAGACGTTGACGACTGAAGATCTTCTGCAAGGCGGAGACGACAAATTGTTCAGTGAGGTTTTATTTGGCGGATCGCACCAAGGAGCGGCAGTCAACCTCTTGTCCGGCAAAGCCGACATTGCAGCATTCTGCGATACTTGCGTGGAGAACTATGTAGAGCTTGTATCCGGCGATGCGAATAAACCAGGTGCAGTATACAAAGTGAAAGAAGGTGCGGAAGAACCGTTCAATACACTAGCGAACAAAGAGTTCACTTTAATCTCTGTTACGCCTGTTCTAAACCAGCCTTTTGCAGTTAACAAAAACACACTTAGTGAAGAGGACCAACAGAAATTATTGGAAATATTCACATCTGACGCTGTAACGAATAACGAGAAAATTTTCCTTCCGAAAGATGGCGAAGGAACGAGCATCTTTAAGAAAAAATCGGGTAAAGAGAAATTTGTACCGGTGGACGACGCTTTCTTCAACCCGGTTCGCGAAATGGCTAAATAAGAAATTTTATTCGGCATCGCGTCATACGGCCATTTTTAAAACAACTGGGAAAGAGAAAAGGAGTTACTCATGACAACGTTATTGGAATTCAAGCATGTATCGAAACAATACGGCTCGGATACAAAGGCGTTATCGAATGTTAACTTCGCTGTGAATGAAGGGGAGTTCGTTTCTGTCATCGGACCATCAGGGGCGGGCAAATCGACTCTCCTTCGCTGCATTAATCGAATGATTGAAGCAAGCAGCGGGGAGATCCTATTCGATAACAAGAATGTGTTAGCAATAAATAAGAAAGAGCTGAAGAGGCTAAGGACTCGAATCGGAATGATTTTTCAGCATTACAATCTGGTTAACCGGTTGAGTGTGTTCGAGAATGTTCTACATGGAAGGCTTGGGTATAAGTCTACCTTGGCTGGCGTGCTCGGTATTTATACTGAGGAGGAGAAGGTGAAGGCGTACGGTGTTCTGCAGATCCTGGGCTTGGAGGRGCAAGTCTATAAACGCTGTGATCAGTTAAGCGGCGGCCAGAAGCAACGCGTAGGCATTGCGCGGGCACTGATACAGGATCCGAAGATGCTCTTATGCGATGAGCCGATCGCATCATTGGATCCGAATGCTTCCAAAGTCATTATGGAGCATCTTCGCAATATTTGCTCCACTATGGGAATTACTGTCGTCGTCAATTTGCACCAAGTCGATGTAGCACTGAAATATTCGGATCGCATCATTGGAGTCAACAAAGGAACGGTCGTATACGATGGTACTCCAGAGGGATTGACGAAGGAGCGTCTTCATCACATATATGGCTCGGAGCTGGATGTGTTGCTTGATTCGAACGGTGGCCTTAATGCGGGATAACTTTTTTCTGCGAAAAAGACTGAACACCCTGTTGTTCTGCGCACTGATGCTTGGCGCTACGATGCTGGCGATAATAATTACGGAGTATGATGTGATAAAGGGATTTACTTCTATTCCTAAAGCGGTGCAATGGGCGGTCAGCAACTTTTATCCGGATGAGAAATCGATGATGAAACTGCCGGATATACTGGAAAAGCTCATAGAGACGCTATTGGTTTCCATCGCGGCAACGACCACGGCATCGGTATTTGCACTGGCTTTCGCAGTCCTAGGCTCGCAGACGACAGGTATAAACGGGGTATTCAGCCTGGCAAGCCGCTGGATTGCGACAATATTCCGTAATATCGACGTAGCAGCTTGGTCGATGATATTGCTGTTCTCCTTCGGGATGAACGTGCTGACGGGTTATTTGGCTTTGTTTTTCGGCTCATTCGGTTTTCTTACAAGGGCTTTCATGGAGTCTATTGATGAAGTCAGCAACAGCTCCGTAGAAGCGTTAAGGGCTACAGGTGCGAGTTATCTGGCTATCATTGCACAGTCTGTCATTCCATCGAGTATTCCTCAGTTGCTGAGCTGGATCTTGTTCACGATCGAAACGAATATTAGACAAGCGACTTTAATTGGTATTCTAACTGGGACAGGCATTGGATTTTTATTCAATCTGTATTACAAAAGCTTGAACTACGGTGCCGCCTCCTTAGTCGTAGTCGTCATCGTCATTGCCATCATGATTATCGAGTCTGTATCAAGCTATGTGAGGAGAGTGATTATGTAACATGAATCGCATAGTTAAGCCCTTTAATAAAGCTTCATTCGTAATTCGACTAACTTTAATGACGCTAGCAGCGCTTTCGTTATTCGGGTTTTTCACGTTTGACTACAAGGATCTAAATCTCTTGGAGGCAGTGAAAGGCACGGGCGATACGCTCGGCACCATGTTCCTAGAAGCAAGGGCAAAGCATTTCACTTTAGCCGAGGCGCTGAAGCAAGTGGTCATCACGCTAGGGCTTGCTTTTTTAACGACGCTGTTTGGCGGGGTAATTGCTCTATTTCTTGGCTTACTTGCTGCGCGTAATCTATCGAGTCCGGCAGTATCGCTGCTCATCAGAAGCATCGTTGCCTTCATAAGAGCGGTTCCCACGGTATTATGGGTACTTATTTTTGCTGTAGCGGCAGGGCTTGGGAGTGTGGCCGCTGTTATAGGCATGACGTTCCACTCCGTGAGTTACTTGGTTAAAGCGTATTCCGAGTCTTTCGAAGAAATGGAGGATGGTGTTATTGAAGCGATGAAAGCCAGCGGAGCTAATTGGTGGCAGATTGTGTTTCAGGCTGTCCTTCCCTCTTCAATCTCGTATCTGATCTCTTGGACGTTTATGCGCTTCGAGATCAACTTCGCAGTTGCGTTAGCGATGGGCGCTGCGGCAGGCGCTGGAGGCATCGGCTATGATATGTTTATGGCCAGCAATTATTATTTCGATGTACGGGAAATCGGACTGATTACGTACATGATTTTGGCATTCGCTATTATTCTGGAAATTGTGGCGAGAATAATCAAGAAGAAATTGAAGATGAATGTGTAACGATTCGGCTTTTTTTATTTATCACGCAAAATAAAGCAAAAAATAGGATTGTCAAAGAACCAACCACTTGAGAACTGGCATTATCAAATGTATACTATTGATGTTGCAATTGATTGTACAATTGTCAGATTGTCGGAAGCGGGTGGATTCATGCTCCAAGAAGAGCGCTACAAAAAAATACAAGAAATATTAAAGCAAAACGATTCTGTTAAAGTAACCGATCTAGTCCATGTTCTCAATGTTTCGATTGATACAGTCAGACGGGATTTGGAAAATATGGAATCGAAGAAGCTGCTTAAGCGCGTCCATGGAGGCGCTATTCCAGCTGACGATCACGGAGACCAGAGTGTATTTTTTTATAGAGAGAATAGAAACAAAGAGAAAAAGATAGAGCTCGCTCAGTTGGTATGCGAATATGTATCCGAAGGCCAAGCCATTGCTTTAAATGCGGGGACGACAACTTTGGAGATCGCCAAGAAGCTCTCCGAAAATTTCGAAAGGCTGACGATTATATCGAACGGATTGCGTATTATCGAACAATTCTCCAACAAGGCGAGCTTCACTGTCATTGTGCCAGGCGGCATTTTGGACCAACAAGAATACGCGTTATATGGGAAGAAGTGTGAAGAGGATATCGCCGGATACAATATTGACCAGGTATTTATTTCGATTAATGCGATTTCGGTTAACAAAGGTTTAACTGATTTCCGTATTCATGAAATCGATATTATTAAGGCGATGATAGGAAGTGCCAGGCAGATTAATGTTGCGGCCGATTCCAGCAAATTCGAGAAGGTTTCTTATTTGAATGTTTGTCCGCTGGATCAGATTGATATGATTATTACGGACTCTTCAATTAATGAAGATATTGTGAAAAAGTATAAACATTCAGGAATGAAAGTCGTTTACAAACAGAGTTAACCGGTAATGGACGGACAGAACAGGAATCGCCAAGGCAGCCTTTCCCACTTTAACAGTGGGAAGGGCTTTTTTTTATATAATTTGCATTTTTAAAATTAATATACTGCATAAAGTATTAAGTTACTGTTAAAAACAGCAAAATATATTGCTTTAAAATGCATTATTTCTATATACTTTAAAAAGCATGAACCATAGGTGCTTAAATTTACCTTGCTGTAGTTCAACAGTATGCTTCGATTCGGGCGATGGGGAATGACAAACTGATTTGAGAGGATGGGTTACGTATAAGGCAATGGTCAATTCGATAAAGCAAGCAGAAGATAACCTTACCTCAGGATGCGGATCGGTATTAATTTTATCTTTTTAATCAAATGGCAGAAAGGGCGATAATTGTGAAAAAAAGAAGGTTATTCATTACATTGACGTTAGCCGTCATGATGGTTATGCAAGGCTTCATGACTCCGGTACAAGCTGAGGAGTCTGGCGACCCTTACGGATTGGTCTTTAATGCGGCGAAAAGCAACGCTGTAGAACTTAATGAGAAGCTGAGCAATGTACCGTCCACCTTTGAGATGCGCGCTAAATTTGCAGTTAACCCCAATCAGCGTCAGGTTTTGTTCGGGAATTACAACGCGAATGCAGGCACTCAATTTAACCTTGAACTCAAAGCCGACAACCAATTCCGTTATTATGAACTATCCAATTCAAAGCTGATCGATAAATCGACCCAAGGCGCAAATATTGCGACGGGGAAATGGACGCATCTGGCGGTGACCAGAGACGTTGTGAATAAGAGAGTAACCGTTATCCAAGATGGAGCTGTTATTGCCACCTTTGAAAATCTGGATTTGGCTGCACAGGTCACTCCTCAGTACGTACACAGCATCGGAAAGGACACAAGGAATTCCATGCACATTAGAGCGGAGGTCGCAGAGGTTAGATTGTGGAGTGATGTCCGTACGTTGGATGAGATTAAAGATAATGTCAATATAGAAATCAAGGGCAGTGAAGAAGGCTTAATGCATGCTTGGTCACTGGACAGCTCTGTGCCTCTTACGAATATGGTAGTCGATAAAGCTGGTAAAATTAACGGTACAGCGCTTGGCTTCAAAAAAGCTTATGAGATCGAAACGCCTTACATAAGCGAATTTGAAGGAACTGGCACTGATTTTACCAATGGACAATTGGAATTAATGACTGAGGAACGTTTATCGGATGCCCCTCGTACGGTTGAAGCTTGGGTAAATGTACCGGCCAATACACCGAAGGATCAACCAGTTGGAGTAGTTTTGGGGAATTACGAAGATCAATATTATAGTGATGTTTCCCGGTTTAACTTTGAGATTGGCAGCAACGGCAATCCGAAATTGTACTGGAGAGCCGATAAAAGCAGTGAAATCAATTACTATTCGGATATTAACGTAAATGTCGGCGATTGGGTTCATGTAGCTATGGTATTGGATGACAAGAACAATACAGCGAGTACTTATATCAATGGAGAAAAACTAGAAGAGGAGGTTTTGAAGGCGAAGATTCCGAACGACAGGACCGCACGCGAGCTGAAGATCGGTTCGGATTTTAGAGGATATGGCACAGACGGCAAGCCGCTGATGACATTCAATGGTCAAATCGCCGATGTTCGTGTATGGTCCACTATCCGAACGGACGAAGAGATAAAAACGAATTATAAGGTTTCATTGCAAGGAAATGAAGCGGGATTGATGGGGAACTGGAAGCTCAATCAAGCCGCTAATGGCGTGTATCCGGATGTCTCCGCCAATAAGAACGATGGAATCATCTACGATAATGAATCGACTAATTGGCTAGAGCCCGAATTTGCAGAAGGTGATTATACGATCGCTGTTATTCCTGACACCCAGTATATGACGAGATTGCATCCTGAAGAGATGAAGAAATATATGAAATGGATCAAGGATCATGCTGACGATATGAATATCAAGCTGGCGATAGGCGTGGGCGATATCGTAGATACGGCATCGAGCACAGCAGAATGGGCGGTCGCATCTGAAGCGTATTCGTATTTGGATGGCATAGTACCTTATGTGGCGCCACCAGGCAATCACGACGTGATTTTGAATAAAACGAATTTGACCCGCAATTACACGAATTACAACAATTACTTTCCGTACAGCAAATATTCCAAGTTATCCACCTTCGGAGGAGCTTTTCAAGAAGGCAAAATGGAGAATACGTACCATTACTTCGATATAGGCGGCGTGGAGTATATGGTCATTGCGATGGAGTTTGCTCCAAACGATGACGTATTGGCATGGGCGAATCAAATCGCGACTGAAAACCCAGATAAACGAATTATCGTCGAAACTCATAATTATGTGTATCACAACGGAGAGCTTATTAGCACCCGCCATATCGATTACCCGACCGCTTATATCAATGACGCAAATAACGGCGATGATATGTGGAATGAATTCGTAAGCAAACACGAAAACATTGTGCTGGTACTTTCGGGGCATATTGGCTATCCGGATCTTGTTGTGAGAGAGGATATCGGCGAACATGGAAATTCAGTCCAGCAAATGCTGGTGGATGCCCAATTCATGCAGCCGCGAGACTTAGGCATGCTTATGCTGATGACGTTCAAGGAAGGCAGCAACAATGTGAATGTGAATTGGTATTCCGTCAAAAATGACAAACTGTTCCGCGACAAAAACCAATTCGCTATGGATCTTAATTTGTATCCGGACGATGAACCGAATCCCGGCGAGAATGGGATGCAACTGAGTGCCGTGGATCAATCCGTTACGAAGGGTAGTATTTTCAAGGTACCTGTTAACGTAGAGCAGGCATCTGATCTCGTTGGTCTTGAAGGCGTCATTCGTTATGATGAAGAACTGCTGACACTAGAATCATTTGAGTTAACGAAGTTTAAGGAAACAAACGCTACCAATACAGCAACACCTGGTACAGTCAGCTTCGCAAGTGTATCTGATGCTGCACTTGGTACGGACGAGCCAACGGTGGTTGCCAACCTGGTATTCCGCGCCAAAGCGGATATTGCAAAGGATGAAACGACAGCGATTTCGTTCGAGCTTTTGCAGGCGATAACGATGAACGCCACAGGCGAGACGGCATATGCGCGGATCGGATCGAAGAATGCAGCGATTACCATTACAAATATGATGCTTGGCGACGTTAATGGAGACAACAAAATTGATGTAATGGATGCGACGGGAATTCTTAAACTAATTGTTATTGGTCCAAGTAAAGAGAATGCAGCTCAATATGCGGCTGCGGATGTGAATGGCGATAAGGAGGTTGATACGCTCGATGTTCTAGCACTATTGCAGATCATTGCGGRCAAGCTAGCCGGACCGAATATTAAATAATAAACTATCGAGCGGGGAAGGCGACAGAACGCCTTCCCCCTTAATCAAGAAAGGACGATTCCTATGAAAATAAGGCATTTGTGGAAAGTGATAGGCTGTTTGCTCATCCTCTCGTTCTTGCTTCAAAATGTTAGTTATGCCATTTCGTCGCCAACAGTTAATCCGGAGTTGGAAGTGAAGTCCGCACAAGCCTCGCCTGGAAAAAGCGCGACCGTGGACATCGTAATTCACCGATCGAAAGGGCTAAAGACGTTTGAATTTCAATTGAATTACGATCACACAGCCCTTGAATTGTCGGGAAGAGTGGTTAAGAAAGGGAAGGATGTTGCCGATTGGCTGTACGAGTACCATGTGGATTCCGCAAGAGGAACGGTAAAAGTGGCTGCCGTCAACTCCGACGGATTTAAGACAAATGATACGGTGGTCGTGATGAGTTTGACGTTCAAGGCTATTGGAGAAGCAGGGGTTTCGGAGTTTGCCGTAATTGATTTAAAGGCGTATAAGGATTTGAATACATCGGCAGTTATGACAAGCAAGACGGGAGGCTTTGAGATCGTTTCTCCGCTGCAACCGACACCGAAGCCGGAATCGAGTCCATCCGCGAATCCAAGTCCAACCCCAATTCAAGAATCGAATGGGCATGTAAGTGTACAGGTAGAGGACGAGTTTGTGAGGGGTAATATAAGAGAAAGTCAATATAAGAACGTAACGTTCACCATCACTGCACCTAAGACTGCAAAAAGCGTCGAAGCCATTATTAGCGGTGAATCCGCAAAGCTTATCGCCCAAAGCGGTAAGAAGTTAGTCATTCAAACGTCTATCGGCGATCTAGAAATAAACGGCGAAACCATTGCGGAATTAGGTGGTGAAAACATCACAATCAGAATCGAGCATGAAGCACCAGTTGATGGAAAGCCGGCAAGAACGGTTGTAATTATCGTTGACGGTAAGAAAGTAACGAATTTTAGCAGCAATATTAAAGTAAGTGTTCCTTATGAGGTGAAAATGAATGAATCTAATGAGCGAATCATCGTCTATCGAATGAATGAGGGACAAAAAGTGATTGTTGCTCAAGCTATGGCGAATGACGGTAAGGTTGTATTTTTGACTCGGCAGGCTTCCACATTTGTTATTGCATACAACTCGAAGGTTTTTGCAGATATGAGGAAGCATTGGGCAACATACAGCGTGGATTTTGTGGCAGCGAGGGAGCTTTTTCAAGGGGTCTCGAGTAGTGTTTTTGCACCAAACGGCACAATGACCAGAGGCATGCTGGCAACAGTGCTAGGCAGGCTTAGTGGCGTGGCTATGGCTGCCTCTAAGACAACTTTCGATGATGTGGATGCTGACAAGTATTATGCTCCTTTTATTGCTTTTGCAAGTGATAATAGGATTGTAAACGGAATAGGAAATGGCAAGTTCGCTCCGGATAAAGATGTTACAAGAGAAGAAATGGCCCAAATGATCGCAAATTTCATGAACTATGCAGCCATATCGGTTACTGAAGCAGATGCAGTACTTCCTTTTGCAGATGAACAATTCATCTCAGGATGGGCTTTGCCTGCCATTCAACAATTGCAGCGTTATGGAATCATTAGTGGCAGACCAGGCAATCAATTTGATGCTAAAGGCAAGTTGACTAGAGCAGAAATAGCAAAAGTGATTTCGGTGCTGATCGAGCGGATTGTTCAATAAGAAATAAACCAGTGGCTATATGGGACCCTAGTTAAATCTAGGATATTTATAACATTCAGACTTTATATCCGACTCTAGATTCTCTTTCTGAGATACGGTGAAAGAGAAGGCTAGGGTCGTGAACAATACTGCTAAATTCATAAAAATATTTCTTTTCCTATATGATCTCATTCTACATGTAACTTTAAAGCTCATTAATTTCAGTACGATTATACATGTAACTCATATGAATATACATGGATGAGTACAATTATTTTCTCTACAATTAGACAATAGGTCATATAGAATGACTCAATTATAAAAAGCAGCTGTGGGTTAGAACCGCTTTGTGAGTTTTGGTGATAGACGGTATTTTCACATTCATATATAGTGTAAGTTATGATATTTTCGAAGAATGTAAGCGTATACGAGTAACCAATGAGGATATTTGCTTTCTTATTAGGTTATTTTCAGCTCAGAAGGAATTGCCAAGGGGAGATAAAATTGCTTAGAAAGTCTTTTTTTACAAAACTACTTATCGCTTATCTTATTATTGTATTCGCTTACACTATGATTGCGGTCTGCCTGTCTTTCTTTAAGGACAGCCAAAGAGTGCGATCGGAATTGAGTCAAAACCAGCAAAATTTCCTCATGCAATCTCGCGACAATATTGACACCAAACTCGGCGTTTCTTTCAACTTAATCGCGCAATTGAGATTAAATGAGCATGTTGTTAAATTCGCTGAAAAAGATCGTAATTACTATGAGATCACACAAACTTCTTATGCACTGCAAAATCATATAGACGCATTCTCTGAATTCGGCTATAGCATCGATCTAATGAAGACTAACGACGATTTGGTCATTACGCCACAAATTTCATCGGATAGAAGACGCTATATGGAAGATATGGGAATGACGAATGAGGATCTTGCACACTTAGGAACAGACAGCACGAGTCCAACCATAACACTATCGAGCAGCAAAAATATAATTTCGAAGAGCGATGAAAACGCATCGATAATAATCGTTAATCCGGAACGGGTAGGAATAGGAAATTCATTATTTTTTGTTGTCTCATTTTTTGAACAATTACTGCTACCGTCCCTATCACCTGATATGCAAGAAGCTTTTGCCATTATTGAGAATGGTCGATACGTTACGCTCAAATCAAGCTTTGACGATAAACGGGGGAAGCAATTGCTTGCCTATCCACTGCGAGAACTTGATGAACAGGCAACCGGGGATTATACGAAGCTATCCAATGATGAATTTGATTTTCATTTGATTCGCTCAAAAACGATGCCACAATGGACGTATATGTATGTTACACAGAACTACTCGTTGGTAGATTCCTTTTCACCGAATTTGAAAGGGGCTGTGCTTTTATTAGCCATTCTTATCTTTGTGGGACTAGCATTCGCCTATATGGTTTCCAAGCGCATGTACCGACCTGTCGGTCATCTCGTCGGATTGTTCAAAAGCTACGGGGAACCTACGGGAGCAGACGAATTCGCCTTCCTGAATGAGACGGTGACGAGTATAAGTAAGGCTAATGAACAGATGAAAACCGCGTTGCATGAGCACAGGCTTTCAATGAGAGACAAGTTCCTGCGGGATTTGCTCTATGGACTCGTTCCTCCTGACAAGGTGGATGATCTGCTAAATACACATCAACTGCAAAGCCTATCTACCGCTTTAAGTGTTTGCGTAGTTTCATTCTCGAACGATAAAGAATTGGAGGAGCAATATTCGAAAGACGCAATTCTTACGATAAAATCAAAGACTTCCTTGATCATTCATGAACAAATGAAAGTCCATTTCCCTTGCGAGCTGCTTGATCACGATTTCACCAAATTTGTCTTCATAATCAAGGATTCAGATACGGAATCCATTCAGAAGAAGCTCATGAAAGCGATGGCTCAAATCGAGGACGCACATGCGTACGGATTGACTGCAGCTGTTGGTAGGCCCGTAGCCTCTGCTGGCGAAATTGACCGCTCCTTTATCCAGGCGCTTGATACCCTGAAGAGGAAATCGGCAGTTGATAAGACTTCCGTCATTACTTATAAACAGCTCAGTCAAGTTCAGATGGTCAGCTATTATTATCCTATCGATACGGAGCGAGAGCTGATCAGCTATGTGATTCGGGGCAAGCGGGCAAATGCATTACATACACTAAACCTCCTTCTATCGGAAAATTTGGAGCAAAGACAGTTAACGCCGCAGCAGCTCGACCAGTTCTGTTTGCTTGTATTAGCTACTCTGAGTCGAATTATCCAGCAACTGAACATGTCCTTCGAAGAGTTTGTTCGAGCACACAAAGAATCTTTGGACATCGTTCAGAACGGCGAATCGAAGGAACGAATGGTTTCGGCCATCACGACCCTGTTTATCGCCATGATTGATACGATTGATCAGCAGAATGAGATGATGGATAATAGCACGGTCCAACGTATGATCGAATATATACATGACAACTACAACAAGGATTTATCGCTTAGCATGATAGCGGAGGAGTTTAACTTCTCTCCTGGTTACGTCAGCATCGCGTTCAAAAATCATTCCGGCGAAAATTTTAAAGATTATTTAAATTTTTATCGCGTGCAGCAAGCGAAAGAAATGATGCGCCAGCAGAAAGATATTAAGATTGGCGATTTGGCACTGATGGTCGGTTGCAACAATACGAACACGTTTATTCGAATGTTCCGCAAGTATGAAGGTTTAGCTCCCGGCCAGTACGCAAAGAAGCTTAGCGAGAAGTAGTAAGGCTTCATACAATGAGAATCGTTGATTCATAAAAAGCCGCCTAGCCTAAGTGCCAGGCGGCTTTTGTATGTTCGACTGACACTTTCCTCAATGAAGGGAAATTGTTGATACATGAAATAATGCACATTATGGACTACGACATAAAAAGTTGATGCTAGATGAAATAATGGCGATAGACAGCGCTTTCATTCGTATCTATAGTTTGAATTGCAACGCTGACCTTTCAAATGGGAGCGCTCCTAAGGAAATCAGCTAAACATCATTGCGAGAGGAGAAGAGGATGCGTGCTGCTTAACTTTAAACAAATAAAAGCCAACCTGATCAGGGACAGTTATCTTTATCTGCTCCTGATACCGTTCCTGGCTTGGTATATCATTTTTGCGTATAAGCCGATGTATGGCTTGCAAATCGCCTTTAAGGATTTCAGTGTATATAAAGGAATCGAAGCGAGTCCTTGGGTTGGGTTTGAACATTTCGAGACGTTTTTTAAAAGTCCGTATTTTTGGCGGCTATTAAAAAACACCGTGTTGCTCAGTTTTTATCAATTGCTGTTCGCATTTCCTGTACCGATTATCCTCGCTTTGTTACTAAACGAATTGAAGAGCGGGATTTTCAAAGCAACGGTGCAGACTTTTACGTATTTGCCCCATTTTATTTCGGTCGTTGTCGTAGCTGGGATTGTTACCAACTTTTTGGCTCCTAGCAACGGTATTATCAATATCCTCATTGAGATGGTAGGGGGCGAAAAGCAATACTTTCTGACCAATCCCGATTATTTCCGTACGATTTTTATCGGGTCCATGGATATTTGGAAGGAAGCGGGATTTGGTACTATCATCTATTTAGCCGCTTTGTCTGGTGTCAATCCTGCCTTGTACGAAGCAGCGGTTATCGATGGAGCTAATAGATGGAAGCAAACATGGCATATCACGCTTCCCGCAATCATTCCGACGATCGCAATCATGCTTGTCATGAAGGTGGGTTCCATGCTGGAAGTTGGATATGAAGCGATCATTCTTCTATATCAGCCGGCCACCTATGAGGCGGCCGACGTTATTAACACCTACGTGTACCGGTCTGGTCTTCAGGATGCACGTTACGACCTGGCGACAGCGGTGGGACTGTTCAATGCCGTCGTTGGATTTATTCTCGTCGTATTTGCCAACAAGATGAGCAAGAAGTTAACGGAGACTGGATTATGGTAGGTGATGGAAGATGAAAAAAACCAGAGGCGAAAAGCTGTTTTATATTTTTAATTGTGTATTTCTTGGAATTATCGCTTTGCTTGCGTTGTACCCGTTTGTCTATGTCTTATCTGCATCCTTAAGCTCCTCCCAATCGGTCGTTACAGGCAAGGTGATCTTGCTGCCGCACGATATTAACTTTGACTCCTATGCAAAGGTACTATCGGAAAAGGGAATTTGGATTGCCTATTTAAACACGTTTTATTACACCATATTCGGTGTAATCGTCAATTTAATTCTCACCATTTGTGGTGCCTATGCCTTATCCAAGAAACGGGTTATGGGGCGTACGGCCATCAGCTTCTTTATCGCGCTGACGATGTGGTTCCAACCCGGCATGATTCCGACCTATCTTAATTTTCGAGATTTGAACATGCTCGACAGTAGATTTACGATTATTATCGGTTTCGCGATTACGACTTTCTATGTCTTCCTCATGAGAACGTTCTTCCAGACCATTCCGGAGGAACTCGAGGAGGCGGCTAAGGTTGATGGTGCAAATGATCTTACGATCTTATGGCAAGTGTATTTGCCGCTGTCCAAAGCTTCGCTTGTGACGATCGGATTGTTCTATGCGGTGCACCGTTGGAACGGTTATTTCTGGACGATGATCCTGCTGAGAGACGAGAACAAGGTACCGCTGCAAGTCCTGCTAAAGAAACTCATCGTAGAGATGAACGTGAGCGACGAGATGGGCAATATGGCGGTATATTCAAAGGAAACAATTATTTATGCAACGATCATCGTCTCCATTATTCCGATTGTTGCAGCCTATCCCTTCATTCAGAAATATTTTGTCAAAGGCACCATGATCGGCTCCGTCAAAGGCTAGTGGCTGCTTCAATCTTTTATTATGAAATCAAGAAACCAATATTGGGAGGTCATAAATATGGGTAACAAAAAAAGGATAAAAGCATCTGCATTAATCATGGTAACAGTCGGTATGCTGCTAGCGGGCTGTAGCAACAATAATGTGCCGCAAAATAGTGGAAGTCCTGCGAATAATTCAAAAGAAGCGGATACAAAGCAGCTATCCGGGCAACTGATCGCAAAAGACCCGCTTGAGCTGACGATCCATATGCACTACTCAGATAAGTTTATTTTCGACGATAACTGGCCCATCTTCAAAGAAGCGGCAGCGATGACCAATATTAAGTTGAAAGGAACGGCATCTAAAGCTTCGACGAACAGTAAAGAACTGTTCAATACAATGATGGCTTCCGGGAAAATTCCTGATTTGGTTCATCATCAAATTAAGGAGCAGTACGACAGCCTTGGGGTTGAAGGAGCCTTTCTTGAGTTAGATGGACTGATTGAAGAACATGCCCCGAACATTAAAAAGTTCTTTTCCGAACATCCTGATGCAGCCAAATATATGAAAGCCAATAACGGCAAAACGTATTTCCTTAACTTTACGCCGGACGGACCGGCTGCTAGGGGCTGGTTTGTACGCCAGGATTGGCTGGAAAAACTGGGACTTGAGCAACCGAAAACGGTAGATGAGCTGTATGCACTATTGAAAGCATTCAAAGAAAAGGATCCGAACGGCAACGGAGCAAAGGATGAAATTCCATATTTCAGCAGGTCGAAGCTGGATGGAATTTACGACCTGCTGATCCAGTGGGGTGTGCAGGGCGGGGCCGATGCAGCCAAACGTGGATTTTACGCGGACAACGGTGTCGTCAAGTACGGCATGTATGAGCCAGGATATAAGACGGCAATCGAAAATATTGCGAAGTGGTACAAGGAAGGCTTAATTGATAAAGAAATTTTCACCCGCGGAGCGAAAGCGCGTGACATTTTGCTCGGAGACAATGTCGGCGRCATGACGCACGATTGGTTCGCCAGCACGGCTAATTTCAATGATATTCTTGCGTCTAAGATTCCTAGCTTCTCCTTTGTTCCGATGACGCCCCCAGTGAATACCGCGGGCAAAGTCGTCGAAGAGAGTTCCCGTAAAGGGACGCATGCGAGCGGATGGGGAATCTCAGCGAGTACCAAGCATCCCGTCGAAGCGATCAAATATATGGATTTTTGGTTCTCCGAGGAGGGTCGGAGACTGATGAACTTTGGCATCGAAGGAAAGGACTATGACCTCGTGGACGGCAAGCCGAAGTTTAAAGACTCCGTATTGAAAAATAAAGAAAAGACAGTTATTCAACAGCTTCAGGAAGAGGGAGCTCAGATCGAGCTGGCCTTCCATCAAGACTATGCTTACGAAGAACAATGGACAAACGCGACTGCGTTGAAAGGCATCAAGGAATACATTGACAATGGTTATATTATGCAGGCCTACCCGCCGATCTCGTATACGGATGAGGAACGGACCAAATTTGAGGAGCTAAACGCGGGCGTATTGACCTACGTCGAGGAAAAGCTGCAGAGATGGGTGCTCGGCGTAGAACCGATCAACGATGAGACATTCAGCAAGTATATTAAGGAGTTGGAAGATTTAGGCATCAAGCAACTGCTTGAACTGGAACAAGGTGCATATGACCGTTACATGAAATAGTTGGAACCCCTCCCTCCGGAGTCGTGATGATTTCGGAGGGAGTATTCCTTCTGGATTGTAAACGTTATCGAAAATGTGATCGAGAACATCGTAACGAAACAAAAATTATATGATGGAGATGAAAAAATGAATCTGCAATCATTGTTGATTGAGCCGATAAGTACAACAGACCTGCTAGCTAACTTGCGTTCGCGGCTAGAGCCGATGGAAGATAAAGCCGCCTATATAGCAGCCCATATGCCTGATCATGTGCGCGAGACGATCGCGAATGCAGAACTCGCTTATCGAGGGATGATCATGCTTCCCGGTACGGGGGGAGTCAGGGAGTTTGTAGGGCACCCGCCTAACTGGCTGGAGCGCAGACATAATGATAATGAATATTTATGGCAGCTGAATCGCATGACTCATTGGCAGGACTTGCTGGAAGCCTATTCTCTCACTAAGGATGTAAAGTACGGTGTTAAGGTCATCGACGAAATGATGGACTGGATCGAGTTCGTCACTATTCCCGAGGACTTACTCGATAAGCCGATTGACTATTTTACGGAATGCCATCCGCTGAGGGTTTTGGAGATTGGTATTCGAGCCTACAAAATTTGGCCGCTTATCCTGGAGCATCTAGGTCATTCGGAGCTGTTTACGGAAGCAGTGTTGGAGCAGTATTTAACGGTCATTTACAAGCAAATAAAAGCTCTGCGCAACGTGTCGCCTCAGCTGTGGCCTAAAGCGGATCATAATCATTATTTAATGGAGTGTTTGGGTCTTCTGACGACGGCCCTTTATTTTCCCGAGCTGAAAGAAGCGGAAGAATGGAAGGCTTTTGCGATCGATGGCATCGAAAAGTGCAGCATAGCGCAGCTGACGGAGGACGGCGGTCAAATCGAGGGTTGCCCATCTTATCATAATGGCTGCATGTTCTGGTTCGGGCTGGCTGTGGTTCTGGCTAAACGTTTCCATTTTCAGTTCTCACCAGCGTACATGGAGCGGTTTAGAAAAAATTTGGATTACTCGATCTACTCGTTAAGACCAACCGGGAAATGTGTACCTGTCGGCGATTCCTATGCGAATCCCCTTGCTGTAATGTCCGGCGTCTATGGGTATTTTGCTTTGGAGGATGTATCCTGGCTCGGACTTGCAACGAATTTGATCGATGTGAACGAGGTGGTACGGGAAGCAAGCAAGCATGTATGGAGGGCGCTCGATGTCAGCAAATTCGTGGAAGAGCTGTATTCCCTGCAGGGCAGACAGTTTGTATTGGATAAACCGACGACGTTTTGGAATCGAACGTTGCATCAAGCGATTATCCGCAGTGGCTGGGATTCAAAGGCTCTCAGTTTTTTGTTTACATGTAAAAGCCCTGTTCAAAATGCCCATGCCCACATTGATTTGATGAGCTTTGATTTTACTGCGCTCGGAAAAGACATGATTTGTGATCCCGGATTTTTTTGTTATCGAGATGATGAGGACCGCAAACAGTTCAAGAGTTCAAATTATCACTCTACGCTGCTAATCGATGAGCGAGATCATTTTGAGTATATTCGCCCCTTTCAATACGGACCGCAAAAACCCGGCGGAATCTACAATGTGGAGGATAGAGGTTTCTACCGGCTCGCCAGCGCCTGCCATACAAACTACGAACCGGTGATTCATCACAGGCATATTTCACTAGTCGATAATCGGTTCGTTCTTATTGCGGACCTTGTAGAAGGGCTGAATAACCATAGCGTTCAGCGCTATTTCCATCTGGATTTTGTCGAGGTGAAGGAGAAACTGGGCGGCGTGATTGCGACGAGCGAAATTGCGAATCTGGTGATTGCAACAAGCCATATAGGGGAATTGGATTTTCTACAAGGAAGGTTGTCTGATGAGACCGATCTCTCAAGGCCTTCGACAAGGGTACGCTTCCAAGATAGATTCAGCGGTACAGTTACTTTCTTGACGGTGCTTATTCCTTTCCAAGGGGGGCAGCAGCCTGCTGTTCAGATTGTTGAAACAGCGGATGGTGTATTTAACTTCGAGCTTGGAGAGCGATACTTTGTTTCGATACACGAAAGAGATATGCAAATATCCAAATAGGCTTGAAAAGGCGAAACCCTTAGAAAGATATGAATAGGAGTGAAAAGATGTTGAACCTACAGACTGACGATCAAATTTGGGTTGAAAATGTTATTTCCAAAATAACAGCCAAAATGGGCGCAGTAAGTGAAAGATCAAGCAGCAAAATTCCATATACCACAAGTAACGGTGAGCACGATAACCAGATCAAGAAAGATATCAACTGGTGGACGAATGGGTTCTGGGGCGGCATGATGTGGCTTATGTACCATGAAACCGGGGCTCAGAAGTACAAGGAAATCGCCAATTTCACGGAAGATGCTTTGGATGCTAGTCTCCATCAATTCTACGGTCTGCATCATGATGTCGGTTTTATGTGGCTGCCTACGAGTGTGGCCAATTATAAAGTTACCGGTAATCTGGAATCCCGCAAGAGGGCGCTGCATGCCGCCAACTTGCTTGCCGGACGATTAAACTTGGTGGGCGGGTTTATCCGCGCTTGGAACGATGATACAACCAGCGAAGATACGAGAGGGTGGGCGATCGTGGATTGCATGATGAATCTTCCTCTTCTGTATTGGGCGAGCGAAGAGACCAAAGATCCGCGATATGCGCAAATCGCGATGAAGCATGCGGACACCGCTCTCGATGCTTTTATTAGGCCGGACGGTTCCGTGAATCATATCGTGGAGTTCGACCCATTCAAGGGAAGCGTTGTCCGAACTTATGGCGGTCAAGGATTCGAGGAAGGCTCGTCGTGGACGCGTGGGCAGACGTGGGCTTTGTACGGCTTTATGATCAGTTATAAGCATACAGGGAAGCAGGAGTATTTGCAGGCAGCCAAACGCGTGGCGCATTATTTTATGGCGAATATTCCGGATAACGGCATTATTCCGATCGATTTCCGTCAACCGAACGAGCCCGCTTACGAAGATTCCACGGCAGCGGCGATCGCGGCTTGCGGACTGATCGAAATCGCCAAAGCGGTTGGCGAGTATGAGAAGGAAGTCTATCTGAATGCCGCACTGAAGCTGTTGAAAACGCTGGACGTTTCTCGCTGCGACTGGACGACGGATTCCGATCATCTGTTGATCAATGGTTCAGCAGCGTATCATCATCAAGACATTCATATTTCAATCATTTATGGCGACTATTATTTCATGGAAGCTGTTTTCAAGCTAAAAGGGAACGAGTTGTTCTTGTGGTAGTAAAACGATGAGTACCAACGAGCATATCATAGCGGTGGAGATACTTAAGGGTAAGTGCAATTAGAAGATATTTTATTTGGGAGAACCTCTCTGCAGGGTGCTGCGGGGAGGTTTTTTCTTTTGCCTGCTGAAGTTGTTAAACTAATGGGCAGTTTAGCGTGGAAATGACCAAGTCGAAAACATGAAATAGAACACCTGAAAGTTACACTTTTTGGATTAAAGTAAATGAAATATAATGTCCTAGCAGCCTTCTAAATGAAGTAAATGCAGAAATAAGGAGACAGGTGCTTTAACGGTGTTTTTAAAATATTTATGGAGAGCGTTTTTGATGGCAATCTTCTTTGGAGATGTTTTGCTTGTGTACTCCTTTTTCAGCATACGAAGATAAACAATATCTTAATGACGGTGGGATGGTGCATTAAATGGTAGATAGAAAAGAAGAACGAAAAAGAACTTTTCGTGCTTTGGCTATAGTCCTGTGTATCATAACCATACCAATTGCTATTTTGTACTACGGTTATTTCCAATTTGTTTATGCAGAAAAATTAATTCTCACTCAAAACTCCCCTAACAAAAAAAACCAAGTTGAAATTAGGGTTCGAGGGGACTGACCCCTTAGCGTGAGACAAATTAAAACACCTTCAAGAAAATGCAACCATGTCGTAAGATATGGAGACAACCTTGGAGGTGTTTTTACGTTGGCAACAAGAGTAAGTTACCCAGTGGAAACAAAAATGAAAGCTATTGAATTGAGAATAACAGGAGTTCCAGTGAAAGAGGTCATGGAGCAGCTGAGCATTCGAAATAAGACGCAATTGGAAACCTGGATGCGATGGTACCGCAAGGGCGAATTAAACCGCTTGGAGCAACCTGTAGGCAAACAATACAGCTATGGTAAAGGACCTGAGTTTACCTCGGAACTGGAGCAAATAAAGGCGGAGAATCGGTTCTTAAAGCAACAAATAGATG
>NZ_JBFTPZ010000041.1:0-69555 GCF_056398745.1 Paenibacillus sp. 01T424
CTTCTTTCTTCTTTATCATAAGGTTGTGTTGTTAAACAGGTGTAATCGCAATATGAAGAAATTACTAAAAAGAGGCTCCACCTCGTCGAAACGACAAGGTAGAGCCTCTTTTTATAGTAGTAAAAACAACTTATAGAGGAAGCAGCGCTTCAATATCTCTCAAGGATTGTATTTCAAAAGTTGGACGTGCGGCACCTTCTGGCAGCTGCTGTCTCGATCGATTTAGCCAGGCGCTTGCTATACCGGTTCGGCTCGCCCCCAAAATGTCGGTAAACAAATTATCTCCTACCATTAGACATTGCTCAGGTTTTAGCCCCGCGAGATTCATCGTGTGCTCGAAAATTTGCGGAGCCGGCTTGCCGCAGCCGACTTCTCCCGAAATAACGATATGGGGAAAATAATCGGATAATCCGTTGATGCCATAGAGCTTCACTTTCTGTAAATCAGGTGTTCCATTGGTCAGCAGCATAAGCGGGTATTTTGCAGATAATGCTTCGAGCACCTCAAATGTTTCTTCATATACGTAGGGGCGCTTGCGCCTCTCGGCTGGAAACTGTTCAGCAAGCTTGACTGCAAGGTCTTCATCGTGGATGCCGAGCTCTTGTAGTCCTCTCTCCCAAACGTTTCTACGAAAAGCAGGTGCTGCCTCTTTCATTAATTGCAGCTCTGCTGCTTCTCCATCATCAAACCGAGCCCACATCGCTTCCATCGCCGTTACTTCAATATTCGCTAAGTAAGCGTAACATTCCAATTCGTGAAATACAGAATGAGAAGAACGAATGATAGATTGCTTTAAAAGTCCTATTTGTAAACCTAATGCTTGCTCGGCTGCTTCGCATGTTGCATCGAGTGCCTCGTCTGTACTTTTCTCATCCCAAATCAGCGTGTTGTCTAAATCGAAAATAATCGTTGTCATAAGTGTTGAACCCGTCCTTTTTTTTAGTTTGTTGTCTTTGCTAAAGAAATGAAAAAAAGGTTGTTGCACATAAAATACAGCATTCGGATCTTTAAAACAACTTAAAACCATAATAAAAGCAATTAAACACACAATCTTTACTTGTGTTTGACACTCACTTAACAAATCTATTTTAAACTGCTAATAGATCAACGATGCAAATGTTTTAACTTCATCATACCGTTCTTGAACGATTATTACGAGAACACAAGGAGAATGAGAATGAAAAATGAAGGATTAGCGATTAATGGTATTCGCAAGGCATTTGGCAGCTTTCAAGCACTCCATGATGTCAGCGTTCATATTCCGAAAGGGAAATTCACATGTCTGCTCGGCCCAAGCGGCTGCGGCAAGACGACATTGCTGCGTATTATCGCAGGTCTTGAACAGACTGATGCCGGCACCGTTATCCTTGATGGAAATGATATTACGACGCAGCATACGTCCAAACGCAACTTTGGCATCGTTTTTCAATCGTATGCGCTATTTCCGAATCTAAGTGTGAGCGACAACATTGGCTATGGTCTCAAAGGGAAACAGCCGAAGCGTCAAATTGAAGAACGCGTGAAGGAAATGCTGGAGCTTATTGGACTGACTGAGGTGAGGGATCGGTATCCAGCACAGCTCTCCGGAGGCCAGCAGCAGCGGGTGGCGCTCGCAAGAGCAATCGCCTTATCGCCTGATATTTTATTGCTGGATGAGCCGCTTTCTGCGCTTGATGCGAAGGTGCGGGAGAAGCTGCGCGAACAGCTATGCGAGCTGCAAGAGCGGCTTGGCATTACGACGGTTATGGTTACGCATGACCAAGAGGAAGCGCTGACGATGGCGGATCAGATTGTCGTCATGGATCAAGGACGGGTTGTCCAAATTGGCACGCCGCAGGAGGTATATGACAAGCCAAATACGCCTTTTGTCGCTGATTTCATTGGGGCTATTAATTTTTTCCCTGTAGGAACAGAAAGATGGATGGGGGCAAGCCCAAATGATTTGTTAGCTATAAGGCCGGAACATATCCAGATTGATGAGGAAAAGCATACGGGCGGCCTATCCAATGATAGCGGAATTAGCGGATTTGTTCAGCATGTGGAGTTTCGTGGCGCATTCTATCGTGTAAGCTTGCAGCTCGCGAATGAACACGGGAAGCACTCGGACATAAGCGTAACGGTAGATATATCCGCGCAAATAGCTAATCGATTTGAATGGTCGCGCAATAAGCTGTTTCATCTTCAAATGCCGAAAGAGCGTATGCTTCATTATCCTGCGGCAATCGCTGGGAACGTGGGGAGGTAGAGAATGAAAGGGAAAATAGATCAAGCTCTGCCCTCGCAGTGGGTGAGAAAAAGCAATCAAAAGTTACGGGAGAGCAATGGCGTTATTAAGCTCTTGCTAGTCCTAGTCCTGCTCACACTTATTACTGTCATTGTTCTGCCGCTGTTCGCGATGTTTAAGCAGGCGTTCATGGATTCAGATGGAAATCTGGTTGGCTTCACTCATTTTTCATCGTATCTGCAGTCAAGATCACTCATTCAATCGATGCTGAACACAATTACCGTATCCACAGCTACAACCGCGATTGCTGTACCGCTTGCCTTTGGGCTGGCGTTCGTACTGACTCGCACAAATATTAAAGGAAAGTCCTTCTTCAAAGCTCTTGCCATGCTGCCCTTATTCGCACCAACTATGATGCACGGGCTCGCGCTTACTTATTTATTTGGTCATCAAGGTCTCATTTCTACCGGATTGTTCGGACTGCTGCCGTTTGAGTGGCGAATTCCGCTCTATGGAAAAGTAGGCATCATCATTTCAGAGGTCATCTATACGTTTCCGCAGGCGTTTCTTATTTTGTGTGCGGGGCTTGCCGTCAGCGATTATCGCTTATATGAGGCAGCAGAGTCGATGGGCGCGAGCAGCTTGCGAAAAATGTTTACCGTAACGCTGCCGTCTGTAAAATATGCGCTGCTCAGCGCAGTCGTCATTTGTTTTACGCTCAGCTTCACCGATTTTGGCGCACCGAAGGTCGTAGGCGGACAGTATAACGTGCTGGCCACTGATATTTTTAAACAGGTTGTCGGCCAGCAAAATATGTCTATGGGAGCTGTAGTCGGCATCGTGCTGACCATTCCCGCCATTCTCGCGTTTATCGTGGATCGAATCGTCACGCGCAAGCAGCAGGCTTACGTCACATCAAAGTCTGTTCCCTACTCCGTGAAGAACAATCGGCTGCGCAATGTTTGGGCGTATACGTATGCGATTGTTTTATCAGCCATGATATTGCTGTTAATGGGAGCTGTTCTGCTTGCTTCGGTCGTGAAGAAGTGGCCGTATGACATGTCGCTAACGTGGAGCAACTTCGACTTCTCCAATGCAGCGGCAGGTGGCTTTGATCCGTTCTGGAACAGCATTGAGATGGCTGCTTGGACCGCGGTAATCGGGACGATCATTACGTTCTTGTTTGCTTATTTGATCGAAAATGGACGTGTCTACCGTCCGATCCGGCAAGCTGCTTATTTCTTGTCGATTTTGCCACTGGCGCTTCCAGGGCTGGTCATCGGATTATCTTTTATTTATTTCTTTAATCATCCGGCCAACCCGTTTCACTTTTTTTATGGAACGATGATCATTCTTGTTTTGGCTAATGTTGTGCATTTTTACTCCGTTCCATTCATGACGGCGACCGCAACTTTAAAAATGCTGGACAAGGAGTTCGACAACGTCTCGGAGTCCATGAATGTCTCAAAGCTGCGGACATTTTCGCGCATTACGGTGCCATTGTCCTTGCCGGCCATATTAGAAATGGCAGTTTACTTTTTCGTAAATGCAATGGTGACGGTATCTGCACTGGTCTTTCTGTATGCGTCGGACTTGCGAATTGCCTCGGTTTCCATCGTCAGCATGGACGATGCGGGCGATACGGCAGCGGCGGCAGCGATGTCAGTACTCGTTGTGCTCCTCAATGTTGTCGTTCGCTTTCTATATGAAGCGGGCACCGCAAGGCTGAGACGCAAAATGTCAGCTTGGCAGAAGCGATAAGGCGATGCCAAAAACAAGTTTTCAACAAAACAATTACACAATATACGATGGAGGTTTTTACTCATGATTAAAACAGTCATATTAGATTGGGCAGGTACAGTGGTTGATTATGGAAGCTTTGCACCGGTTGAAGCGTTTCGCCGCTTATTCGAAGAAAGAGGCATTGAGGCGTCGTTCAAAGCGATTCGGAAGCCGATGGGTCGTATGAAAAAGGATCATTTGCGCGATATTTGCTCCGATCCTGATGTGTCTGCTGCATGGCAAGCGAAGTTTGGCAGCATGCCAAATGAAAATGACATTGATGAAATGTATGAAAAGTTTGAACCGATGTTGTTCTCCATTCTTCATCAATATGCAACACCAGTGCCCGGAGCACTAGCACTTATTGAGAGACTGCGCGAGCAGGGCATCAAGATTGGAACGACGACAGGATATACGCGTCCCATGATGGACATTATTGCTCCGGAAGCTGCGAAGCAGGGATATTCGCCAGATAGTACAGTAACGCCAGATGAAGCAGCCGAAGGCCGCCCGCATCCATGGATGATTTTCCGCAATGCGGAACTGCTCGGTACGTATCCGATGAGCCATATTGTCAAATGCGGCGATACCGAAGCGGATATGAGAGAAGGCCGTCATGCAGGCGTATGGTCAGTAGGCGTTATTTTCGGCGGGAATGAAGTGGGTTTGACACAAGCGGAAACGGAAGCCCTGTCTGAGGGCGAGAAGGAGAAGCTGTTTGTTGAAGTTTCGGATCGCTTGATGCAAGCGGGAGCACATTTTATCATTCGTGAGATTGGCGAGCTGGATGGCGTTATTTCACACATCAACGAAAGACTACAAGCGGGGGATCGTCCATGAAATCACATAATGATGCATTATTGCTAACAGAAAATCCATATCTACTTCTTACGCCAGGACCGCTAACGACGACTCGAACCGTGAAGGAAGCGATGATGAAGGATTGGTGTACGTGGGATGATCAATACAATCAGCTGGTATCTTCGATAAGAGAGCGGATCGTTAAGCTTGCTGCACTATCGGCGGCAGAAGACTATACTGCTATATTGATGCAGGGCAGCGGGACGTTTAGCGTGGAAGCCACAATAGGCACGGCGATGCCGAAGCAAGGCGGTAAATTGGCTATTGCCGTTAATGGAGCTTATGGCGAGCGAATGGTTCAAATTGCCGACGTGCTTGGTATTTCAGTTACGCCAATCCGTTTTGACGAGCGCAGCCCTATCAATCCGGAAGTCATCGAGAAAGCACTTAAGGATGATCCGCAGATTACACATGTTGCCATCGTACATTGCGAAACGACAACAGGTATCCTTAACCCTTTGAATGAAATAGCTCAAGTTGTTAAGCGCCATAATGTCACGTTTATTGTTGACGCTATGAGCAGCTTTGGCGGTGTAGCTATGGACATAGATGAGCTGGGCATTGATTTCCTCATTAGCAGCAGCAACAAATGTATACAAGGGGTACCGGGTTTTGGTTTTGTAGTTGCCCGCCGTGATGCCATTGCCAAATGCAAAGGCCATGCGCGCTCTTTATCGCTTGATTTGTATGACCAATGGGACATGATGGAGCGCTCGAATAGCAAATGGCGTTATACTTCGCCGACACATGTTGTTCGCGCATTCGATCAAGCGCTGAAGGAGCTGGAGCTTGAAGGCGGAATCGCGGCTCGTGAAGCTCGTTATAGCAGCAATCAACAAGTAATAACTGAGGGGATGGAGGCTACTGGTTTCAGTGCGCTGCTTCCTCGTGAGTGGCAATCTCCTATTATTACGGCATTTCGTTACCCAAGCGCTAACTTTTCATTTGAATCATTTTACGGAAGCTTGAAGAAGGCAGGTTTTGTTCTGTATCCAGGGAAGCTGACCTCGGAGCCGACTTTCCGAATTGGCAGCATCGGTGATGTTAATCCAGCAGATATGGAACGATTGGTTCATGTGATCAAAAGCATTTATTCATCCTTTGACAAGGAACAGTAGGAGAGTGAAGACGATGAAAGTATTTTGTCTTGGCGGTGCAGGTCGAATTTGTATGGAAGCGGTGCTGGACCTTGTTCAGTACTCCTCATTTGAGGTCATTACGATTGGTGATTTCAATCTGGAAGCGGCGCAGCAGCTTGCTGCCTCACTGAATGATAAACGTGTCAATGCAGTCAGAGTGAATGTGCATGATCATGCGGCAACGGTAGAACAGCTTCGCGGCTACGATATTGTAATGGATGGAACTACAATTACATTAAACGGCTTGTCGACGGCATGTATTGCAGAGGCTGGCTGCCACGGCATTAATTTGAACGGCTTTGGCGAAGAAGATGCAAGCCACGATGTATTTGTCCGCAACGGAAAAATGTGTTTGCCTGGCTTCGGGATGACGCCCGGTGTAACGCAAATGATGGCGATGCATGCTGCTAATCAGTTGAAGGAAGTGCATGAGGTACGGGTTAGTCATGGCTCATACCGGCCGATTGCATTCTCCAAATCGATAGCGGAAACGACGGTTTATGAGTATGATCCGAAGCTGCCGGGACGCGTAGTTTATGAGAAGGGGCAATTCATTCAGGTGGAGCCGTTTGCTCGTCCACGTGAAATTGAGCTGCCAGAGCCTTACGGCAAATCGATTCAATACATTATTCCGCACGCAGAGACACGAACGCTGGCAAAAGCGCTTGAGAGCAAGGAGGTTCAGTTAATTGAAGTACGCGGTACATGGCCTCAGCAAAATATGAGACTCGTCCGTGCGTTATATGACTATGGGTTTATGCGCAACGATCGTATAAACATTGCAGGCCAGGAAATTGGCATTATGGATGCGATTGGGCAATACTTATTCGAATCGCAGGAAGGCCATGAAACAGAATTATACGGTTATTCTCTTCATATTGAAGTAACGGGGATATCGGCACAGACTGGCGAAGCTTGCAAACATACACTTACCCATACACATCCTGCATCGGATGGTTCAGTAGAGGGCTGGGAGAAACTCCGTGCGTACACTAGAAACGTCGGCATTCCACTTGCGATAGCGACGGAGCTTATTGCGAGCGGTCAGACGTTATGCAAAGATCAAACAGGAATCATCACACCGGAAGAAGCTTTTGAACCGAGCATTATATTTGAACAGCTAAGCAAGCGCGGCATTCTCATTCATGAAAAGATTGAGAGTTTAGTTGAAGTAGGCTAGAATACGATTAATAATCAAAACAGTAGACTAAGCTGAAGACGAAGGGGAAATAGAGATGTCGCTAGCCGGAGAAGAGCGGAAGCAGATCATCATTAATATGCTGCAGCTAAAAGGAAAGGTTCGAACGCCGGAGCTCGTGCAGGCGCTTGATGTATCATCGGAAACGATCCGCCGTTATTTGGAGGAGCTGGAGGATGAGCTTAAGCTCAAGCGAGTATACGGCGGCGCCGTTAAGATTAATGTGGAGCGGGAAGAGCCCGCTTATGTTCGGCGCGAGGTGCAGCAGGCTGAAGAGAAAAGAAGGATCGGACGAGCTGCCTCCTCTCTCATTCAAGATAAAGACGTTGTTGTCATCGACGATGGAACAACCACGCTGCAAATGATCGATTCACTTGCTTACAAAAAACAACTTACCGTTCTTGTTACATCCGTTTATACCTTAAACTTGCTGATTGGCTACAAAAATCGCAATATATTTGATGGTGAAATCGTGCTTATTGGCGGTCGCATTAACCCGAAGCATTACCGGACATCCGGTACGCTTGCGATGGAGTTTATGTCCAATTTTAATGTGGACAAAGCTTTTATCGTTGCTGACGGCTTACAGATTGATAGCGGTGTAACAAGTTATGAGGATGAGCGCGGCGTGTTGGCTAGAACTTTCATGAAACAAGCCAAGCAAACAATCGTGTTAGCTGATTATACGAAGATTGGGACGAACCATTTTTATAAGATTGCCGATTTTAAAGAGATTGATATGATTATTAGCGATGTAGCGCCTCCGCAGGCTTGGCGTTCCAAGCTTGATGATCAGGATGTGCACTGGATTGTAGCAGAATAGCTGTTTATGGCAAAGGAATCTTCGAGTCTAATAAGACTTGGAGGTTCTTTTTTTATACCAACCAAATGCAAATTACTCAAAGGAAAAACACATCTAATTAGTGGAAATCAAAAACAAAACAATTTATTTACTTGTATTTTACAGTGCGTTAAACAAACAAGCATATAGTAGGAATAGAGAAGAAGAACAAACAAAGGGAGAGAAAAAAATGAAAAGAAGCTGGTTTCTGCTTGTGAGCATGATAGTTATTGTTACGGTTTTATCCGCTTGCGGAGGTAACGGAGGATCGAGCAATAAAGGAAATAACAAAATGGGCAATACTACAGAAGCTACAGAATCAACAGAATCGTCGCTTGATACGGATAGCAAAGAACTTACCGTATACACTGCGCTTGAGGATGATCTTATTAAAGAGTATTTGAAAACTTTTTATGAAAAATACCCCGACATCAAATTGAATATTGTTCGTGATTCAACAGGTATCATTACGGCTAAGCTGCTTGCTGAGAAGGAAAATCCGCAAGCGGATGTCGTGTGGGGCGTTGCAGCAACAAGCTTGCTAGTACTGGATCAAAACAGCATGCTGGAGCCTTATTCTCCTGCTGGCGTAGATCGGATTCTTGCTGAGTTTAAAGATACTAGAAGTCCGGAGCATTGGGTAGGCATTGATGCATGGGAGACTGCTTTTATTGCTAATACGGTTGAGCTGGAGAAAAAAGGTTTGGCCGTACCGAAAACTTACGAGGATCTGCTTAAGCCAGAATATAAAGGTTTAATCACGATGCCTAACCCTGCATCATCTGGAACGGGTTTCCTCACGGTATCGGGCTTGGCGCAGCTGCTTGGAGCTGATAAAGCATGGGAATACTTGGACAAACTGCATGAGAACATTGGCATCTACACGCACTCAGGTTCGAAGCCGGCAAAAATGGCTGGTACTGGTGAATATCCAATCGGGATCTCCTTCGGATACCGCGGAATTAAAGAAAAAAGCGGCGGATCGCCAGTTGAAGTAGTGTTCCCGGCAGAAGGCTCAGGCTGGGATGTTGAGGCAAATGCGATGATTAAGAAATCGAAAATGAAAAAAGCTGCACAGACGTTTTTGGACTGGGCAATTACAGACGATGCAATGGCTGAATATAGCAAAAACTATCCGATCGTAGCTGTGAAGAGTGACACTAGCGTCATTCCAGAAGGTTATACTAAAAACCCGATTGAGCAATTAATCAAATACGATCTGCAAGAAGCGGCTAAACAAAGAGACACTATTTTAAAAGAGTGGAGCAACCGCTACGACAGCAAGAGCGAGCCGAAATCATAATAGTTGTATAAAGAAAAAGGCTGACAAGCGCTAGTTAAGCTGCTGTCAGCCTTTTCACTAGCACGCTCCCTATTGAACATAATGAAAAGCACGATTTGGAAGGAGAATGGACATGTTGTTAAGAGTGAAAAAAATAGCAATTTTGTTAATAGTGATGACGTTGTTTTCTGGCGTCTCTACGCTAACGGGCGTTGGCCGCTCAGCCTTGCTGCCTGCTGCACATGCTGCGGCTGCAACGTTGTCGCTTACCGTCAATCAGAAAAAAGCGGCAGTCGGACAACCAGTTGAGGTCGTTGTAAAAGGGGAGCAATTAAATGATTTATATGGCTTCGAGATTAAACTGAAGTACAACACAGCAAAACTTAAATTCAAACAGGCAACAGCAGCGTGGAAAGGAATGCCCATTTCACCGATTGATAAGGATGGGGTTATAACATTCGCTCATACGAAGATTGGGAAGGATAGCGGAGTGAGCGGATCGGCAGCTATTGCCACGTTTACTTTTGAGGGAGTTGCGAGTGGAAAGGCGAGCGTTGAGCTGGTAGAAGCAAAGCTGGTCGATAGCCAGGTCAAGGCGGTTCAGCTGAAAAATGCGGCGAAGCTGGCTTTGCTCTTAAGCTCTTCGACGCCAGTATCCTTCAGTGACATAAAAGGCCACTGGGCTGAGGCAAATATTACAAGAGCGGCTTCGCTTGGTATCGTAACAGGCTTTGAGAACGGTGCTTTTCAACCTAATGGTTGGGTAACGCGTTCGCAATTTGTTGCTATGATCGGCCGTGCATTCGAGTTGAATGCTAAGCAAGCGAAGGAAGTTAATTTTAAAGACAAGGGACAGTTTCCAGCTTGGGCAGAGGCGTTCATAGCGGAGGCTGTGAATGCTGAGGTAATTAGCGGTTATGACGATGGTACATTCCGGCCAAACCGCCATATTACAAGAGCGGAAATGGTGGCAATGACGATGCGTACATCTGGTTTTCCGCTCGACGAGAACCCGTCAATTCGTTTTGCGGATGCCTCGCAAATACCAGCTTGGGCTAAGCCGGCTGTAGCGGCTGCTGTTTCTCGCAATCTGCTTAAGGGGAGAAGCGGCAATCGCTTTGAACCACAGGCAAAGGCTACTCGTGCAGAAGCATTGACGTTTATTTTGACGCTCATCGATAGCCAGAATAAATAGACTTGTTCACTAGAGCAGAGGCGTTTAGTCATTGCAAGAAAGTGTGGGCGGGCATAAAAAATGAGCAGGAGCACATTTTACGAAATAGCCTATACCTTTTTTACTAAAAATCATAGGATACTGTACCTTAGTAAAAAGGAGATGAACAAATGGGCTATGGAGTAGCAGGGGTTGGCGCAGGAAATTGCGGACCTTCTTATCCAGTTGCAGGTGTTAGCAATTGTGGAGCTGGAGTTGGCGGCTGGGGAACTGGTATCGGTATTATATTGGTACTTTTCATTTTGCTTGTTATTATTTCCCGCGCTGTATGCTGGTAGTCAACAAAGCTTGCTTGTAAATCGGAATCAATGCGTTTTCCACTAATTGAAATAGTATTAAACCCCCAAGTGCCTGAGCCTTGGGGGTTTTGCTTGTTTATGCTATTCACGAACCTCTGCAATGAGCTCGATTTCAACTGGCGTATGGAATGGAAGGTCGCTTGTACCAATCGCGGACCTTGCATGGCGTCCATTTTCTCCGAATACTTCTATGAGCAGATCCGATGCGCCGTTCAGCACATAAGGCTGATCGCCGAAACCGGGAGCGCTGTTGATGAAACCAAGAATTTTTACGATTTTTACGACACGGTCAAGGTCGCCTAGGTGAGTTTTCATCGCCGCAAGCAGGTTGATAACGACTTGGCGCGCTGCTTCTTGACCTTGCTCGATCGTCAGATCAGAGCCGATTTTACCTTCATACATGAGAACACCATCGATACGGCAGTCGAAGCCGGAAGTATAGATGAGATTGCCCGTTTGGTTGACCGGAATGTAGGAGAACTTAGGCTTAGTCGTTTCAGGCAAAACAATTCCTAGCTCAGCAAGACGTTTTTCAATAATAGACATAATAAAACAGCTCCTTGTTTATCAATTGTGTATTGCGGGTTAACTAATGCGTGCAGCAGTGCTGCGCGCGAATAAGATTACCTTCGCGCTTATGCGTGTGTTCACCATGTGAGAGCGTGAGCTGGCCGGCAACGATAACATGCGAGATGCCGGACGGATATTGACGCGGGTCCTCGAACGTAGCTGTATCTTGAATGACAGCTGGGTCGAATACCGTGATGTCAGCAGCATACCCTGGCACAAGCAGTCCTCTTTTGCCAAGCTTAAAGCGCTGTACGGGAAATGAGGTTAGCTTGCGAACCGCTTGCTCAAGCGACAGTACCTTATCTTCACGCACATATTTGGCAAAAACGCGTGGAAAGGTGCCGTACGTGCGCGGATGAGGCTTGCCGATCTCGCAGTTCAAGCTGTCGGATGCAATCAATGATTTCTCATAACCGATGACCTGCTTCACATCGTCGTCGGACATATGGAAGTAGACAATCGCGATTTGACCATTCTCCTCAAGCAGAAGATCCATCATGCAATCGACTGGATGTTCTCCGCGAAGCTCGGCAACCTCGGCGATTGATTTGCCTTCGAGTGCCTTGTTCGCTTCGGTCTGAATCGAAGAAATAATGATGCTGGACCAGCCAGTTGAACATACAAGATTATCCCAAGTGTCCTGCTCGCGGCTTAGCTCTTCTTTGATCCGCAGGCGCAGCGCCTTATCGCGGAACGCTTCAAGTGTTGCATGAATGCCGCCCTCTAGTACCCAAGGAGGGAGGACGGTTGTTAAGGTGGTGGAGCCTGCCGCGTAGGGATAAACATCAACTGTGACGTCCATACCACGTGCTCTTGCCGCTTCTACAAGCTCCAGCGCATCAAGCGCTTTACCCCAATTGGCGCGGCCAGCTGCTTTCAAATGACTGATATGCAGCGAGATGCCGACTCGTTCAGCGATCCATATGACCTCTGCAACGGACGGCAGCAAGTTATTGCCCTCACCGCGAATATGTGTGGAGAGCAGACCGTTGTATTTAGGCAAAACGCTGCAAAGCTCAACCAGCTCTTCGCGTGAAGTATAGCTGCCAGGTGCATACAATAGGCCAATTGATAATCCGATTGCGCCTGCTCGCAGCCCTTCTTCAAGCAATGTCTTCATCCGCTCGATTTCGTCTTTCGTCGCAGGACGGTTCTCGAATCCCATGACTGCGATACGCAGTGCACCGTGTGCTACATAGGTGGCGATGTGCTCCGAAGGATTGGATTTGCTGACAAAATCCATATATTGACCAACCGTTTCCCAGGGCCACTCCCAGCTTGTACTCCCAAGTACGGGCTGCACATACGACTGCAGCAGTGCGCCTTTACTCCGAATAAATGGAGCAGGGGCGAGGCCGCAGTTGCCGACAACCTCAGTTGTTACCCCTTGCTGCAGCTTAATTTCACTGTAAGGATGATCAATAATCATCAGATCCGAGTGGCAATGCCCATCGATGAAGCCAGGAGAAATCACTTTGCGTCCCACATCAATAATTTGGCTAGCCTCTTGATCAATTTGGCCGATAGAAACAATGATGCCATCTTTGACTCCAACATCGCCGCCGTACCAAGGATTGCCGCTGCCATCGACGATTTTGCCGTTTTTCAAAATAAGATCGAGCATGTTATAAGCCTCCTCCTTCTCGTTATTCGAGCATTCCGCGAGCCGCTACAGTCGTTTTGTGAAGCTGCCCACTGGAATCCTTGATGTAGACAAAGCTGTGCAAATTAACGGTGCTGCAAATATGATTGGGGATGATACGCACCAAGTCGCCAACCTGATAGTTGGAATCCGGCTGTACACGAATCATGCCGTGCTCCTCATTCATTCGCTCCAAAATCGCTTCAGGATCTCCGATGATATGGCCGAAGCCCTTAAGGAATAAAGGTGAATTGCCCGGTTGTACGTCCGTTGCGAATGTTTTGCTGCCGCCGTCAATGATGATTAAATCTTCATAGGGCCTGCTGACAATGGTAGCCAGCACAACGCCGGCACAATCCTCAAGCGTACATGTTCCGAAAGCTGCCTGCATTCGGTCTTGATAAATGTAAGTCCCGGGACGAACTTCAGTGATGCCGTCAACTTCTGCAGCGAACAGCGCAGTAGGCGAAGAGCCTACACTTACATCCTCAATGGCGATGCCTGCGCTCCGTAGTACTGCAGCAGCCTCAACCATTAAGCGCCCCTCTTCATGGCCGGCTGCTTGCAAATCGAGCGTCGATGCTCCGCCGACCATAGCCCCTCGATAGGTGAAAATACCGCTAAGCTTTATGCCGACAAGATCATTGATTTGCTTCGCAAGCTCCACGGCTTTGTCGATCGCAACTCCTGTACGACGAAGTCCCGTTTCTAGCTCCAGGCGTACTTCCAACACTGCGCCTTCACGCACGGCTGTCTCAGATATGCGCTTCGCACCCTCTAAGCTATCGACTCCGATAATTAAACGAACGCCGGATAGACTGAGCCGAGCTGCACGCTCAAGCTTGGATTTGGCCACTAACGGATAAGCGACAAAAATATCACGAATGCCGCCGCTTGCCATGATCTCCGCTTCGGAAATTTTGGCTACGGTGATGCCGATGGCACCAGCTGAGAGCTGCTTTGAGGCCATTTCCGGCAGCTTATGTGTTTTGGCATGGGGACGAAGCTTTACGCCGCGTTTCGCGATAGCTTCTGCCATTGCAGCAATGTTGTTATCGACAGCATCACTGTCGATGACAACGCATGGTGTTTCTAGCTTAAGCAAGGCTTCCTCATCTTTGCGTACGTTCAATATCTCGCTCATTCGCTTGCTCCTTCATCGCTATCTACACCTTTGGATTCCTCCAAATAGCTGTATAACGTAAATTTTGAAATGCTCAAATAGCTGCAAACCTTCTCGCCTGACTTTTTAATGAGAAAAGCACCCTTTTGATCAAGCAATTGAATGATTTTAATTTTATCTTCTTTGGTCATGGCAGCTGGCGGCTTGCCAATCGTGACCTGCGCTTCCTGTATGAGCGTATCGAGCAGGTCGTTCACGTTGCTGACAAACGATTCCCGAACCGGCTGTAGTCCGCTCGCTGTCAGCGATTGAAGCGTTTTCTCGGCAACCATCAGATCGGTAATGTCGAAGTTGATGCAGAGCGCTCCAATGATGGTGCCGGCGTTATTTTTTACATACATGGAGGTCGAACGGAGAATACGTCCATCCTTCGTCTGGGTAACATAATTATGGCGGTTATCACCCTCGGAGGTGCCTCTCATAATTTCCAGTCCAAGATTCGTGCCAGGATCTCCTACATTTCTTCCGGTGACGTGGCCGTTCTCGATGACAACAATGGTGCTGTCTACGGGCTTTGACCAGTCATGCACAACGACCTCGCAATTGTCTCCAAACTGCGCGGTTATACCTTTGGYCATCTCCGTCAAAAATAGTAATTCTTGAGATATTGATTCCACTTGCATTCACTCTCCACTTTCTTAAAGCCTCATTGCCCACATGGTACTACGACTTACTCGAAAAATCAAACAAAAAATCTGTTAACCTAAAAAAAAGTGTGATAGGATGTTTTTAAACTTTTTATTGATACGAGAAAAGGAGAGTGGGGATGAGAGATGCGCTGGATTAGTAGCTCATTAAAGCGTAAGTTATCCTTTTTGCTGCTGCTATCGGTTCTCATTCCGCTGCTCGCGCTGGGCTTATTTGCCTACAACATGGCAGCGACAGCTACGGAAGAGAAGGCAAAGCAATCGGGCAAGAGCCTATTGCGTCAGACGGGTACGAATCTCGAATTTATCGTTCAAGATATCGAGAATATGTCATTATTTTTGATTGGGCAAAAGGATGTACAGCAATATTTGAGCAGTTCAGGAGAAAATGCGGTTAAACAAACGCAAATGATTGAGTTTCTATCTAATCTGGTGTTCTCCAAATCGTATATTTCGGACATCACGATTTATCCGCAAAGCCAGTCCCATCCCGTTTCTAATACAACGATTTTTGAGACGGAATTATCCGAGCTGACTGGAGAAGATATTGAACATTATCAATCTAGTGCAAAATGGTGGACAAGCCGTTACGAGACGGATACAGCAGCTGGGGTGAAGCAGGTGATCTCACTTGTTAGGCCGATTCGCAGTCTGAACAGCTTCAAACAAATTGGAACGTTAGTCATTAGCCTTAACGAAGAAGCTGTTTCCAAGCTGATGAATCAGGCGGGCATTTCAGCGGGGGGCTATGTCGTTTTGTCCAATGAGAAGGGACAAATTTTGTCCGGCAGTGATCAAAGCAGGTCAATGATGACAATGGAAGCTCTGCTGCCAGGCTTGACGATAAGAGGGAATGCAGGAACGCTCAACTACGGCCATGGTGAAAGTAAACAGACCATACTCTATGACACGGTTGCTGATGTAGGCTGGCGGCTGACGGGCGTCATGCCCTTCACAGAATACAAAGCTCAAAATAATTACGTCCTGCAGCTGATGGCGATCGTCATTATTTTTTCGATGCTGCTCGTGGCCGTGCTCGTTCTATACTTCGTTCAACGAGTGACCAATCCGCTTATTATGCTGACGCAGTTTCTAAAGCACTCGAACCCGGAAGAGCCGATGCAAACGTATCCGGTGGAAACGATGGATGAGGTAGGACAGCTCGTGCGAAGCTACAATAAGCTAAGCGAGCGAATTGAAGGTTTGACGGAGCAGGTAAAGCTGGAGGAATCATCAAAAAAAGAAGCGGATATGCATGCGCTGCAAGCGCAAATCAATCCTCATTTCTTGTACAATACTCTATCCTCTATCCACTGGATGGCGCTCATGAATCAAGATGAGAAGACGGCCGATATGGTAGGCAGCTTAAGTGATTTTATGCGATTCAGTTTAAACAATGGCGAGGAGTTTTGCTCGGTTGAGCAGGAGGTGGCGCATGCCGGCCATTATGCCAATATTCAGTCGATCCGCTTCCCGGACAAGTTTGAGTTTATCGTTCAGATCGATCAGGAACTAATGGACTTAACGATGCTGAAGCTTCTGCTGCAGCCTTTAATTGAGAATGCACTTATTCATGGTATTCAGAAGAAAGCTGAAGCTGGTTTGATCAAAGTAACCGCACATATGCAAGGATTGTTTATGTCCTTTGCTGTAGAAGATACAGGCGTTGGCATCGACTCGGTTAAGCTGGCTGCTATATATAAGGAGCTCCACGGACCGGATGATCGCAAAAAAGAACGTGATCGCCTAGAACGCGGCAGCTATGGACTTCGCAACGTTCATAAGCGGCTGCAGCTGCATTACGGGGCAGAAGCAGGCTTGCGCATTGAAAGCTTGGACGGAATAGGGACACGCGTGTCCTTCTCGATCCCGATGTTACACGAAGGAGGCAAAGCCTAATGAAGCTGTTAATCGTAGATGATGAGGTCATTATTCGAACTGGTCTGAGCACCGTTATAAAATGGGCAGAACTTGGCTACGAGCTGCTGCAGCCGGCAGCATCAGCCGAGGAGGCGCTTGCTCGTCTGGAATTGGAGCAGCCGGAAATAGTATTGACGGATATTCAAATGACGGGACGCAGCGGACTAGAGCTTGCGGGAGATGTTAGGAGACTGCTGCCTGATAGTGAGGTCATTATTTTGACAGGCTACGATCAATTTTCCTATGCCCAGCAGGCGATTCGAGAAGGAGCAGGAGATTATTTGCTCAAAACGAGTCGGCCCGATGAAATCATCCGAGCGGTAAATGGAGCGAAGATGCGAATTCTGCAAAAGTGGGAGGCACTAAAAAAAGACCAGCTACGCGACAGATTGCTTGAGAGGCTGATTGCTGATACGGAAATTGACAATCACTCCGCAGAGAAAGCGGCGAAGCTTCTGCCGAAGCTGCGATTAAACGAATCATTTTTTTATCAAACGGTAATTGTCTCGGCGGAAGGCTGGGGAAATGAATCGGGACACGGCTATTTATTGCTGTTTGCCGTGCACAATATGATAAGCGAGCTGATAGATGGAGAAGCTCTTTTGCGTAAAGATAGTCTCGTCATTCTCCTTAGGCATGAAAGCATGCGAGCAGATCAATCACAGCTCGCTAGATTAATGGAGAGGGTAACAAGGAAGCTGAAATGCAAATTGTTCGGGGCAACAGGCACAGTTGTTTCAGACTGGCACAAGCTTCAGGATTCGTACACGGAGGCTTCTTATGCTTTTTTGTTCAAAGGAATTATAGGCCAAGAAGGATTGTTGGCTTACGAGGATATAAAAGGACGCCGAGGCGGACGTACCGTCTGCTCGCAGGAGGAGGAAGGACAGCTCACAGCGTTATTCCAGAACGGAACGGACGCGCAGCTTTACCAATGGGTTCAAGAGCTCATTGAACTCCAGCTCAAAGATGCAGATACGACGCCAGATTCCTTGCAGAAGTTTCTTCAATCCGTCCAAATTTCTGCCCACCGCTGGGTGGAGCGAGTCATTGCCTCTTTTGGGGAATCTGCTGCCCTCTCCAAAGAGAAGTTTGCTAACAGCATTTCTCCCTCCCCAAACACTGATAACGGAGTTGGATTGCTGTATGAGCAGCTTCACCAATTGATGATGCTGTACCGTGAGACGATCGGACAAGAAGGCATACCTTACATTAAGCGTGCGATTGCTTATATTCATGATCATTTGGACAAAGAGCTTACATTGCAGCAGGTTGCCAAGCATGTTCATTTGAATCCAAACCACTTCAGCGAGGTATTCAAGCGTGAGACGGGTCATACCTACATTGAATTTGTAACTCGCATGAGAGTGGAGCGCGCCAAGCGGCTTTTGGATGAATCACCGATAAAGGTGAGTGAGGTTGCAAGCCGCGTGGGCTATACGGATATGAAGTATTTTAGCCAATTGTTTAAACGGTTTACGGGTTTTACACCTTCGGAATACCGGACGAGAAGCTGAAGTTTATCTACCCTACTCCTGAGTTCTGTCCCCTGCCCATGTCGCCTATGATTCCCTATACTCGGAGGTAAGACAAATATCAAGGAGGAAACATGACATGAAGAAGACACTAACAATTGCAATTATGGTCACTCTAATGATTTCTATCTTGGCAGCGTGCGGCGGAACAAACAATAACGGCAAAAAAAATGAGGACGGCAGTGAGCCGGCAGCTGAGAAAGTGAAGCTAAGCCTATGGCATAACTTTACCGGCGACGATCTTAGAGCGCAAACGATGCGTTCGATTATTCAGCAGTTCCAGACCGATCATCCGAACATTACGCTCGATATTCAAGCGATCCCGCCAGACGGTTACAAGACGCGTCTAAAAACGGTCGCTGCGGCAGATGAAATGCCGGATGTATTCATTTTATCCAATGGCTCTATGACACAGGAATTTTCAGCAGGCAAACTTATTCAGCCGGTTAATGAGCTAATTGACAGCCACCAAGAATGGAAAGAAGGTTTCATGCCTAATTCCTTCGACGCTTTCACAGTAGATGGCAACATCTATAGCGCTCCGATGGGCTTGTCTCCAACATCGATTCTATACTACAACAAAACGATTCTTGAAGAAAACGGCCTTACTGTCCCAAAAACATGGGATGAGCTGTTGAATGCAATTAGCGTGCTGAAAGGCAAAAATATTACGCCAATCGCTCTAGGCAATAAAGCGGCTTGGCTCGCACAATCCAGTATTTTCAGCTCATTGGCTGACCGTGTAACAGGTACGGAGTGGTTCTTGAAAGCAGCAAGCCAAGATGGTGCGGCATTTACGGACCCTGAATTTGTACAGGCATTAACTTACATGCAGCAGCTTGGTACGGCAGGTGCATTCCAAGATGGATTCAATGCAATCGACAACACGCAAATGGAGCAAATGTTCGCGCAAGGCAAAGCTGCGATGATGATTGACGGCGGCTGGGCATTGTCGAATCTAGCTTCCAACGCTTCAGAAGATGCACTTAAAGCAATGGGCGCAACGGTTCTTCCATCCATTCCTGGTGGAAAAGGCGATCCTAATTCTCTATCTGGTGTCGTAGGTGTCGGCATGGGTCTAGGCAAGGATGCGATTGGTCCGAAAAAGGATGCAGCATTTGAACTTATCTATGCAATGTCAGGACCAGAAGCGCAAAAGCGTACGCTTGAGAGCAATCAGCTTGTCAGCTACAAAGTAGAGCTGGATAAGAGCAAAGTTTCGCCAATCTTTAGCGAAGTATATGAGCTTGTGAACAGCGTGAAGATGACGCCGGTGTATGATGGCAAGCTGACTTCTGCAGGAGCTGAAGCCGTGAACAATGGACTACAGGAGCTGTTGATGGGTGGCAAACCGGAAGACATCGCGAAAAAAATCCAAGAGGCGCAAGCGAAAGCGCTAGGAAAGTAACATAGCTGCTCGGTAGTTAGGTTATTGAGTACAGGGAATTTCCTGATTGCATGAAGATCAGCAAGCTGAAGTCCTTTACAGCAAGCACAACTGGAAGCTGCTAAAAGGATCGCATGCCGAAGCTGTCAGGAAATCCCCGTGCTCTTACTAGCATTACGAAGCTGGCTTGCTGCGCAAACCTTGGCTCATGCTTACGAAGCAGGTTTGCTGCGCAAACCTTAGCTTATGCTTACGAAGTAGGTTTGCTGCGCAAACCTTGGCTTATGCTTACGAAGTAGGTTTGCTGCGCAAACCTTTAGGAGGGACGATTATGTCATCATCTTTACGCATCAGAGGCTTTATCGCTATCGGACTTCTTCCGGCGCTTGCGCTTTTCATCTTTTTTGTTATCGTACCGATACTATGGTCATCTTATTATGGCTTTTTTGATTGGAAAGGCATTGGGGAGATGCGATTTATCGGACTGGACAACTATAAAGAGGTTATTCAAGACCGGTTGTTCTGGCATTCGTTCAAAAACAATTTGCTCATTGTTGCTGCGTCTGTTTTCGGTCAGGTGCCGATTGCATTGGTCTTGTCCTTAGTACTGCTCAAAAACGGCTGGTTTCAAAAGTTTATCCGAGCTTCTATCTTTATGCCAATGGTACTCTCTTCCGTTGTAGTCGGTATCATCTGGGGATACATTTATCATCCGCAAATTGGTGTACTGAACTTTTTGCTAGATACGTTGGGATTAAGCAGTTGGAAACAGCAGTGGTTGTCTGACCCATCGATATCGATGTATGCCATCATGGTTCCAATCATTTGGCTGAATGTAGGTCCATATCTTATTATGTTTATTGCCGCTTTGCAAAATATTCCGAGTGAAATTGATGATGCCGCTCAGATTGACGGCGCAAAAGGCTCTCGCAAGCTGTTCTCGATCAAGCTTCCGATGATTTGGGATACGATTAAAGTAGCCGTGGTGCTCTGTATATCCGGCAGCCTTAAAGCATTCGATCTTATTTATGTCATGACAGGCGGCGGGCCGGCGAATTCGACGGAGCTGCTCGCATCGTACATGTACAATAATACATTTTCGATCTATCGCTTCGGTTATGGCAGCGCAGTATCCACCATGATTATCATCATCAGCTTGGTTCTCGTAGCGGGAAGCCAATATTTAATGAAATCAAAAAAATAATGGAGGGGGACCCACAGTATGACTACGCCATCAATTAGCGCTTCACACTCAGCCTCCTCCGCAAATTTAGGAACAGGGCTGCGCAAGCTGAGAGGAAGCTTGCAATCCATTGGTCTAACCGTATACGCCTTAGTCACGCTTTATCCGCTCATTTGGCTGTTTATTAGCGCTTTTAAAACAAATGAAGAATTTTACTCGCGTCCGTTCGGCCTGCCGGACATTTGGAATTGGAGCAACTTCACTCGTGCTTGGGAAGTTGCAGATATGGGCACTGCGTTCATGAACTCGGCCATTGTTACTTTAACAGCGCTTGTCATTACGCTTGTAATGGGTGCATTAAGCGCATATGTGATCTCACGTTTTCAGTTTAGAGGCAAGCTGCTCGTAATGGGCATTTTTATGCTCGGCATGCTCATCCCTATTCACAGCACACTCGTTCCACTGTTCATATTAATGAACAAGATCGATATTTTGAACACTTATGCAGCATTGATTTTGCCTTATACAGCGTTTGAGATGCCGATAGCCATCTTTGTCTGTGTGGCTTATATGAATACCTTCCCGAAAGAAATTGAAGAGGCTGCGATGATTGACGGGTCTGGCTACTGGGGAATTTTCCTTCGTATGATGCTTCCATTGTCCCTTCCGGCTCTAGCGACAGTTGGTATCCTAGCCTTCTTGAGATATTGGAATGATTTCTCCTTCGCGCTCGTCTTTATTAGTGACCCTGGCTTAAAGACGCTGCCGCTCAGTCTATCCATATTTGCAACAGGTTACTCCACAGACTATAAGCTTACGATGGCAGCGATGGCGCTTGCTGTTATTCCAACGATCATTGCTTATCTGGCATTTCAAGAACAGGTCATGAAAGGGATGACAGCTGGAGCAGTTAAAGGTTAGTTAGAGGATAGTAAACAAAAAAAACGGTATCATCCCTCTGGGGAGGATACCGTTTTTTTCTGATTCTATCATTATATTTAGCAGATGCAGATGATCTTGAATACCTAATGGAGCTTCAAAATAGTACGATGCCATTCGTTTGGGTTTATTGCTTATATAGGATAAATAGACTACTAATAGACGCCAAAATGCGCGTGAATATTGGATTTTTCGACTTTATTTTCGCAAAACTAACTTTAGTTGGTGTTTTTTAAAAAGCCTAGCATTTATGCTAAAGCCCGTATGCAACTATAACTTATTCATGATTTGGGAGTGAACTATTCGTATGGCACAAGGATCAATACTAGTTGGGAAAAAGGTAAAAAGTATTCTAATACGAGTCATGTGTTTGGCATTAATGATTTCATTATTTGGGCCTTTGACGAATGCTTCACAGGTATTTGCGGCGCCAGGTTTTAGTGGCGGAACTGGATCTGTTGATGATCCTTATATCGTTACGACACCTGAGCAGTTAGATAGCGTGCGAAATTATTATTCCGTAAATTTCAAGCTTGGCAGTAATATCGATTTAACGGATTATCTTTCTGAAGGTGAAGGAGGATACAATGATGGACAGTTTTGGAAGCCTTTCGGTAGCTTTTTCGGCACTTTCGATGGTGATGGTTATGTGATTAAGGGACTGAAAACGAATAGCAACGAAAATTATGTCGGTCTCTTCGGACAAGTAGCAGCAGGATCTTTTATAAAAAATATAGGGTTAGAAAATGTGGATATCATAGGTGGAATGTTTACTGGTGGTTTAGTGGGCGTTTTAAGGGGCTCTTCATCAGCAGTGTCGAACAGTTATGTTACAGGCGACGTTAGAGGGACGAATTATACAGGCGGTCTAGTAGGGTATAAAGAAGAAGCAAAGATCATAAATAGCTATACGATAACCAATGTTTCAGGCACTTCTCAATTAGGCGGTTTAGTTGGGCTTGAATATAGAGGTGCGATTACAAATAGTTTTGCTGCAGGTTTCGTCGCAACTGCCAATTTTAGTGGCGGGCTAGTGGGCGGTACTTATGGAGGTGCAGACGCTAGCGTAGACGTGGATAGCTTTTATGACAAAGAGGTTTCAAAACAATATGATAATTCAGGGAAAGGAATGCCTAAGTCAACTGCTGAGATGAAAACAAAATCCACATTTACGAATTGGGACTTTGGCTCAGATTGGTTTATAAAAGAGGGGAACTATCCTCAACTGCAAGTTTTCTTGGCAGAAACTCCTACAGCGGATGTAGAAGAAGGGGCAATTGATTGGAAGACAGAGGTGGAGCTTAGCAGTGGGACAATAGGCGCATCCATTTATTATACGACGAACGGCGATGTGCCGACGCTGAGCAGTACACGATACAGCTCACCTATTGTAGTGACGGAAGATATGACGATTAAGGCCATTGCAGTTAAAGGTATGACCTATAATGAAGTTATGATTCAGAGCTACACGATAATAGGAGCAGCAGAAGCACCAACAACGGGAAAATTATCACCAGGAACAAACGTTGACACCACACGTTTGGATGGAGTTACCGATGAAATGGAGCTCAAACTAAATAATGGGCTTTATATGGCGATTGCAGCGGGTTCTGCTTCTATTGACAACCTAAGCGTACAAGTAGGAGATGTGCTATCTCTCCGTACAAAAGCAACATCGGGTAAACCAGCATCTTCTGCACAAGTATTGACGGTAGGTCTTGCGGACATTAAGCCAAGAAGCACGGTGTCCACGCTGACCTCGACAATAGGAACAGTAAGCATCGGCGGAACAGTAAATGAAAAGATAACGAACATTCCATATGGAACAACGTTAGCCGAATTTAAGGAAGCAATTACACCAGCAGCCGATGCGACGTTTGAAGTCTATGAGGCGAATGGAATAAACCAAGCGAACGCGTTAGCGACAGGCAACAAAGTCATCGTAACAGCGCAAGATAGAACAACGATGACCACCTACACTGTAACGGTGCAAGCAGGAGCACCAACAGGGAATTTGTCACAAGGAACAAACGCAGAAACGACGCGTTTGAATGGTGTAACAGATAAGATGGAGTACAAACGCAATAGCGAGAATTACGTTGCGGTTGCAACGGGTACAACTTCTGTTGATAACATAGGCGTACAAGCAGGAGACACGATCTCCGTTCGTACAGCAGCAACATCAGAAAACCTTGCATCTGTTGAACAAGTGTTAACGGTTAGTTCAGCGGACATTAAGCCAAAAAGCACGGTCTCCACGTTGACCTCGACACTGGGAGATGTAAGCACTGGCGGAACAGCAGATGAAACGATAACGAATATTCCATACGGAACAACGTTAGATGAGTTTATTGATGCGATCACTCCAGCAGAGCATGCCACGTTTGTTGTCTATGAGGCGGACGGAATAAAAGAAGCTGATACATTGGTATCGGGCAACAAGGTCATTGTTACAGCGCAGGATACAACAACGAAGACCACATACATCGTAACAATGCAAGCAGCGCCGCCAGCAGGACATTTGTCACCAGGATCAAACGTTGGAACAACGCGTTTGAATGGGGTAACAGATAAGATGGAGTACAAATACAATAGCGGGTATAATATTGAATTTGTAACGGCAACTAATTTTGCAGCGATTGCAACGGGCCAGACTTCTGTAGACAACATTAATGTACAAGCAGGAGACACGATCTCCGTTCGTACAGCAGCAACATCAGAAAATCCTGCATCTGCTGTACAAGTATTGACGGTAGGCATAGCGGACATTAAGCCAAAAAGCACGGTGTCAACGTTGTCCTCGACAATAGGAACCGTAAGCACTGGCGGTACAACTGATGAAACGATAACGAATATTCCATATGGAACAACGTTAGCCGAATTTAAGGCAGCGATCACGCCAGCAGCGTATGCGACATTTGAAGTCTATGAGGCGGACGGCGAGAATGAGGCAGAAACTTTAGAGACAGGCAATAAGGTCGTCGTTACAGCGCAAGATACAACAAGCTATACCGTATATACCGTAACGATACAAGCTGCACCGCCAACGGGGAATTTATCGCCAGGAACAAACGCTGGCACCACGCGTTTAAATGCCGTTACGGATGTTATGGAGTACAAACACAATAATGGGAATTATGTTGCGGTAGTAGCTGCAGCTGCTTTTGTTGATAATATTAGCGTACAAGCAGGAGACACGATCTCCGTTCGTACAGCAGCAACATCAGAAAATCCTGCATCTGCTGTACAAGTATTGACGGTAGGCATAGCGGACATTAAGCCAAAAAGTACGGTGTCAACGTTGTCCTCGACAATAGGAACCGTAAGCACTAGCGGTACAACTGATGAAACGATAACGAATATTCCATATGGAACAACGTTAGCCGCTTTAAAGGCAGCGATCACGCCAGCAGCCGATGCGACATTTGCGGTCTATGAGGCGGATGGAATAAACCCAGCTAAGACATTGGCTACAGGCAACAAGGTCATCGTTACAGCGCAGGATTCAACAACAAAGACCACTTATACTGTAACTGTGAATGCAGCGCCAGTTGTACCAACACCGACGCCAACAGCGCCAACAGGACCGAGTGTACCGACAGTTCCTACACCGACACCGATATCACCAACACCAACGCCTGTTGTCAACAAACCTGTTTACAACGACAAAGTGGATAAAGCATTTGTAGCTGAAATGAAAGCAAAGGCTGAAGCAGCAGCTCCAACAACCTTTAAAGATGTAAAATCAACTTCTTGGAGTTTTGCTGACATTGATTTCGCTGCACGGGCAGGGATTGTAAAAGGGTATGCAGGCGATAAATTCCGTGGTGAAGCGAAAGTAACACGCGGTGAGTTTGCTCAAATGCTCGTAAATGCACTTGGATTCACATCTAACGCAGCGCAAGAGCTGACGGATGCTAAGGGTCACTTTGCGGAGAAAGCAATTAGGGCCTTAATGGAAAATGGCATTATGACAGGATATGCAGATGGCAGCTTCGAACCCAATCGTGAAATTACAAGAGCTGAAATTGCAGCACTATTAGCAAGGCTGCTGGATATTTCTCTTTTGAGCACAGAAGCGAAATTCCAGGATATCACTGCGAATTGGGCAGAAGATCAAATCAACGCACTAGCTAACGCGGGGATCATTAACGGTAAGAGTGGACAAAAATTCGAGCCTAAAGCCAATGCTACTAGAGAAGAAGCCGTTGTGTTGATCGTTCGTCTTTTGAAAATGGTACCTACTAATTAAGCGGGTATAGTGAGTTTAATAGTAAACAAACGGAACGCAGCTCTATAACGAGCTGCGTTTTTCTTTTTGCTAAATCGCAGTCCTGTTTACGAAAAGATGAATGAACGTAACAATTACGATATAATAGAAATATTCAAATGCGTTTAAAATTTGTTACATACAGGAGAACTTACAATGACTAATAGAGAAAAACACATACCGGTTCATTTGCTGTCTGGTTTTCTTGGAAGCGGGAAGACGACGCTGCTGAGAAGATTGTTGGATTATTACACCGCGCAGGGATTGAAGCCGGCGGTCATTATGAACGAGCTGGGCGATATTAACCTTGATGGTCAGCTTGTAGGGGATGAAGTGCCTATGGCTGAGATGCTAAGCGGCTGTATCTGCTGCACGATGCGGGGCGATTTGGGGATGGAGATCAGCATGCTCATTGACGAGCATAAACCTGACGTCATTTTTATTGAATCGACTGGTGCTGCCAATCCGATGGAGACGTTGGATGGGATAACCGAGGCAGCGATGTATAAGGAAATCGATCTACGCAGTGTGATCACGATTGTTGATGGTCCTGAGTTGCTCGCGCGGAGCCGCGACGGGAAGGGTCGCACGTTCAAGCTGATGCTGGAGCAAATAAAATGTGCTACGATTTTGCTGTTGAATAAGGCGGACAAGCTTGAGCCGGATCAGCTTGTTGAAGCGCAGCAGCAGCTGCGGGAATTAAATGCCCATGCTCAAATTATAGCAACCGTGCGCTGCGCAATTGACGATTGGAGCTGGCTTGAAACAGCTGAAAATACGGATCGCCATGCACCTGTGCATGCTGGTGATGAAGCTTTAGACATACAAGAGCGCGCATCAGCCGCGCATGTTCATAGCTATGACAGCCAAGTATGCTCAGTAGCTGGATGTACCCATGACCACGGCGATGACGTTCACTCCCATGATGATGACCTTAGCAGCCACAACCACAGCAGCCATCATCATTCGCATGACCATGTTATGGTTGTGACGCATTATTGGCGCGGCCCGGTGAGCAGTGAAGCCTTTGAATCTCTGCTGCAAAAGCTTCCAGCTAACATTTACCGCGCAAAAGGGATTGTGACGTTTACGGATGCGCCTAGCCGGTTCCTGTTCCAATATGCATATAAGGAATCTGATTTTATGAGAATCGAGCCGCAAGGACATGTAAACGATGTTGCGGTATTTATCGGAGAGCATTTTTCCAAAGAATGGCTGCAAAATGAGCTGGAGCTACTTGAGCAGCATTTGAACATAGAGACGCAGGGGTAATGAACTTGCTGTAGGGATATGTCGAAAATTGCCATTAACATGTCTATTCCTGTGATCGCTTGGGCAAAATAATGCTGACGAGGCATGACCATCGTCTCTGCATCACGAATGTAATAGAAAGGTGTGGCAACAAATGATTAGAAAATGGTTTATTCCTATGGTAGCGCTGCTTGTACTGTTTTCAGTCGCTCCCGTATGGGCAGCGAAGTCGGTTACTGCTTTGCCTGATGCTTCACTAGTGGTTCTTCACCCTAAAGAGTCTGATATAGACAAAGAGCATAAGCATTTCAAAGGCAAAATGACCCGCAAAGATTTTGAGGCTTACCGGCTGGAGAAGCTGAAGGAAATAGCGACCTATTTTGGTATTCAAGCCGATGGCAAGTCAGTGGACCAGCTGAAGAAGGAAGTAGAGGCTGCGAAGCTTGCCAATAAAGATAAATGGGAAGCATTTAAAGCAGAGCATCAAGCGAAGCGGCTGGAGCATTTGCGTGAGATTGCGAAGGAACATGGCATTAAAACAGAAGGCAAGACGTCGGAGCAGCTGCGCGAAGAGCTATATAAGCTGCATGGCGGAAAAGGCAAACGTCCCCATCGCTTAGAGGATCATGACCGCAGCAACGAGGATAATGATGTTAAAGAGAAGAACAAACAAAATCAAGTGTAAGTGAACGATTCCATCGCCTCCCCTGTCATAGACAGAGGGGGCTTTTCTTCGTGTGGATATAATGGATTTAAATGAAAAGTGTTGGACTTTTTTACTAGATATCATACAAACACGAATAGATGCGATAGACCCTTGTCGTTTCAAAAAATAAAGAAATAAAGTGGTTTTTTGTCGAATTATATAGTGTTATTATCCTATTTTTATCATTGTGTTTGGGTCAAAATGTCAAGTATACTAGAACCGTATCATAATTTGACATATTACGTCGTTTTCTGCTTTCTCCGACAACAAGGGGCTGATAGATCGGATGAGAAAGATTAGGCTAAGCATCGCTCAAAAATTAATATTTTCCATAGGCCTGCTAGTTATTCTTTCATTTGGTCTATTGGTAACCGCTCACCTCATCAAGCTTTATCATTCCAACCTGCGCGAAAGCGAGCTTCTTGCACAGACGGAATCCATGGCCTACATAAATCCTTTCACTAAAACGATGGATCAAACGATGATGATGCTGGAAACGCTTGAAGTAACCATGACTCAAATGGGCAAAAACCAGATGCAAAATCGTGAATACATAGTCGAGCTGCTTAAGCAAATGCTTATCAAGCATCCTGATCTATTAAGCGTTTATACGTTGTGGGAGCCTAATGCCTATGACGGGAAAGATGCATTTTACAAAAATAAAAACAGCTATGACGATGCTACGGGGCGCTTCATTCCTTATGTCGTTCGCGAGGATCAGTCCATTCAACTGCTGGCCATTGCAAATTACGAGGATAAGGAGAAAGGCAGCTTCTATCAAACGCCTAAACTTACGAAATCTTTTTCACTCATAGAGCCATATGCCTATGATGTTGATGGCAAATCAATAATGATGATATCGCTTGTGCTGCCTCTATTGAATGAGCAAAATGAGTTTTTAGGTATAGTAGGAGCAGATATTTCACTTGAATCGATGCAGAAACAGATCGAAGCTTTCCGGCCGCTAGGAGGATACTCCACGATTATTACGTCGGATAATCAATATTTGGCTAACGGCAAGTACCCTGAGCTTGTGAACACATCGTATCGGTTATGGTCAAATAAGGATGAACTTGAGGCGATGAAAGGGACGGATTCAAGAATTGCCTATACACGAGACTCGCAGGACAAAGAGACTGTGCTGCGTTTGCTTCATCCGATTCTTGTTCACAATGTATTATGGCATATCGAAACAATCATCCCCAAAAAGAACATGCTTTCTAATTACTACAAAAGCCTTTGGGAATCGATACTCATCACAGGTATTGCTTTATTTTTGATGGCGATTGCCATGGTGTCGCTTGTAAGGAAAATCATTTTAGTTAATATTTATAAAGTTGTACAAGCCACCTCGGCTGTCGCAATTGGAGGCGAAGAACAGCAGTTAACCATTCATACGAATGATGAGTTTGAATACATGGCTAATCATTTTAATCATATGCTTATCCACCGCAAGGAAGCGGAGAAATTAATTGAATACCAATCGACACATGATCTAATGACGGGACTTCCTAATCGCTATGCTTATCATCGCTATATGGAAGGGAAATTAGCGGAGCAGGACAAGAAACAAGGCCATATCGCTTTGCTTTTCATAGACYTTGATCGGTTCAAAATGATAAATGATATGCTCGATCATACGATGAGTGACCAATTGCTCCAGAAAATGGCGCATCGAATTATAATTACCGTCGGCAGCTCGGGGAAAGTATTCCGCTTCGGGGGGGACGAGTATATCGTGCTGCTAGAGCAAGTTACTTTTCTCCATGCGGCGATGCATAAAGCAGAAGAAATTTTATCAGCTATTTCCCAGCCCATTGGGCTTGAGGATCGGATGTTTTATATTACAGCAAGCATTGGAATGAGCATTCATCATGAATGGACGCCTGCGACTGCAGACCAGCTGGTGAAGGAAGCGGATATTGCGATGTATGTGGCGAAGAAAGAGCGAAATACATGCAAACTATATTCTCCTACGATTAATGATGTAACGAAGAAGGAGCTTATTCTTGAGAGCAGCATGTCCAAAGCGCTGGAGCTGGGCCAATTTATGCTTTATTACCAGCCCAAGGTTGATTTAGCTACTGGCTCTATATATGGGGCGGAAGCATTAATTAGATGGAATCACCCGGAGCTTGGTATGGTGTCACCGCTTGATTTCATCCCGATTGCGGAGAAAACCGGCTTTATTATTTCGCTTGGTGAATGGGTGCTGTTTACAGCTTGCCAGCAAATTAAAGAATGGGAGCGCATGGGGCTGCAGCAGATCTCAATCAGTGTAAATATGTCGATGATCCAATTCCAGCAGAAACAAATCGTCCATACGATTGAAAGAATCATTTCGGATGCAGGGATTCGGCCTCATCAAATTGAGCTGGAAATTACAGAGTCGATTTTTATGGATAATGCGGCTCACACGCTTAACATACTGCATGAGCTTCAGCAGCTCGGCGTTAAGCTGTCGCTTGATGATTTTGGCACGGGTTATTCGTCGCTCAGCTATTTGCAAAATATTCCTCTGCACACGTTAAAGATCGATAAATCTTTTATAAGCGGCATCGTAGACGATTATAAGAAACAAATGATTTTTAAATCGGTCGTCGTCATCGCTCACAATTTAAATTTAAAGGTTGTGACCGAGGGAGTAGAGACAGAGGAAGAGCTGCGGATTATTAACGACCACCACTGCGATGCTGCTCAAGGATATATTTATAGCCCTCCTGTTGCGGCACCGAGATTTGTACAGCTGTATATGGAACATAATAAGGAAGCCTGATGGACATTCCGTCTCCCGTCAAACGTGGAGGCGGTTTTTTATTAGACCAGTTTTATTTTCGTATAATTGTTACGTCTTGGGCTTGTCGATAAATATGACATTCGTTTGGTAAAATATTGTTGAGCGATAGGTGTTACAAAATGATCGAAGGCATCGTCTTCTTTATAGCTTGAGCAAAAAACGTAAGGAGGTAAACGGAATGGAACATTCGGCGCCGGATTTGTTTCGTCAACAGTTTAATGCACATTATCCTACGGTTAGACGAAAGCTTGTCGCACTTATACGCGATGAAGCAGCTGCGGAGGATCTTGCCCAGGAAACATTTCTAAGGCTTTACCGGAATCCACCGGATCAGCCTGAAGCAATAGGAGGCTGGCTTCATCGTGTATTAACGAGGCTGGCTTATGATTATATGGATAAAAAAGCACGAGAGCGTGCTCTAACACAAAAGCAGGAACAAAGCATACTCGCACAGCCGCAAGCGGTTCAGTCGAATGAACAGCAGTTGATTGATAAGGACGAGCAGGAACGGGTTAGAGGCTGGTTAGATACGCTGCCCGAACGGGACAAAAAAATGCTTCTGCTCCGATATGAAGGATACAGCTATGCGGAAATCGCAGAGCAGCTCCAGCTGCGGCAGCCGCAGGTCGGGACGATGCTGCGCAGAGCCGGGGCTAGGCTGAAGCGCCATGCGCATAAGGCAGAAGGAGCTTTGTCTCATGAATGATGTGCGATGGCCAGCGCCTGCTGCACTTAGCATGAAAGGTCAAAACCTTTTAGGAGGAATTCAAGATGACAAAAAATGATGAAATAAACAAAAAAGAAGCAGAGCAAATGTCGGCTGCATGGGCGCGTCTAGAGAAACAGCTTCAAGCCTCAGAGCAATCGCCGCTTTGGGAGAAATGGGAAGAACAAGGCAAGCACGCTGATGAGCTCAATAAGGAGTCAACAGCTGCAGCTAGCGCTGCGCAAACAAAAGCTGCTACCGTTCAAACGTATCCTGAACAAATGCAAGCAAATGTGGTTCCGTTAGGACGAGCTCGTACTTCATCCAGTCCAGCTGCTAATAAACCGAATAAAAGTGGGGCGGCAGGCCGCTGGTTCAAAAAGAACGTTGGCAAAACAATAGCAGCATGCGCAGCAGCTATCATTACGGTAGTTATTGCGACGCCCTCAACAAATGAATCATTGGCGGCATGGCTTAATACGTTCCGAATGGATAACGTAATGATTGTGCAGCAAAATGATTTGGAGTCGCTCATGAACAGCTTCATGAAGGATGGCGAAACGCGTGAAACCGTTAACCGTTTCGGCACCTTCGAGCAGACGACTGTCGGAAGCTGGTCAAAGATGAGCGTAGAACAAGCTTCTAAGGAGCTGGGCTTTGCTGTTCCAACATTGACGGTTCCAGGGATTCAGTTAGGTGCCATATCATCGATGTCAGCGCAGACGATTGCCTTCCGCCTAAATGTGGATGAAATCAATAGTGCAATGCGTAAGCTGGGCGCGGATAAGCTGCTGCCGAAATCAGTAGACGGCAAAGCAATTGAATTTAACACAGGCCAAGGTGTAACGATCACGTATGAACCTAAGGAAGGAAGTACTTCTAAGCAAAGCCTATGGGTTGAATATATTAAGCAGCCTAGCATCAAAATTGATCCTTCAGTGGATGCAAAGGATGCCTATGAGGCTATCATTCGCTTCCCAGCGCTTCCTGATCATTTGCGCAAATCGCTTATGCAAGCATCAAACATGGAAAATGGAGAAATTCCATTTCCGCTCATTACAAATGAAAAGCCGGAGAAAATCGTTATTGAAGGGGTTGATGTATATTTGAATCAATCCGCTGACCATAGTTATGCAAATGCGATGTGGCTTAAAGATGGCGTTGTAGCAAGCGCACACTTTAACGATTTTGAGGACAAACAAAAAGTACAGTCTCTTATTGCGGAGCTGATTCATCCATGAGTGCTGTTGCTATTGAAACCATCGGATTATGCAAGGATTACGGTGAAGGACGCGGCTGCCACGATGTTACACTGACGATTAGAGAAGGGGAAGCCTTTGGCTTCCTCGGTCCTAATGGAGCGGGAAAAAGCACGATAGTGAAAATGCTCACAGGCCTTATTAAACCAACCTCAGGTAAAGCTCAAATCTTCGGACAGCCTTCAGGATCAATCGAGGCTAGACGGAGATTTGGCTATTTGCCTGAGTTGTTTCGTTATCCGGATTGGTTGACGGGCGAAGAGGTTTTGGCTTTTCATGCAAAGTTGTGTGAGCTGGACCGCTCTATGGCCAAACGACGCATTCATCAGCTTCTGGACGATGTGGGCATTGGCAGCCGGGGAAGCGACAGGCTCAAAGGGTATTCGAAGGGGATGCAGCAGCGGCTTGGACTCGCATGCGCTTTACTCACAAATCCGGATATCGTTTTTCTTGATGAGCCGGCTTCGGCGCTTGATCCCGTTGGCAGGCATGAGGTGCGAGATTTGCTTGCTAGGCTGAGAAGCCAAGGGAAAACGATCTTTCTTAATTCGCATTTGCTTGAGGATGTGGAACAGTTATGCGATAAGGTCGCTCTACTGAATAACGGAAAAGTGCTGGCGGAAGGAAAGGTATCCGATGTGCTGAGCTCGCAGTCGATCTGGCGTTTGCGTGTCAGCGGTTATACCCCTTTAGCAGCTGAACGTATTCAGCAGCTGTTAGGCGCGAATGTGATCGTGTCGAACGCTGAGCATGATGATGCATCTGTATGGCTTGAGATTGAACTGGAAAATGACGAGCAAATAGGATTGGTCAATTACATTCTTATTGAGCTGGGATTGACGCTGTATGAGGTTGGGAAATTGCAATCACGGCTCGATGAGTGGTTTATGCAGGCCGTAACGGGTCTTGAGCATAGGGGGGAGCGCAGATGATCGCGGTTTGGGGCCTAACTTGGAAGGAGCTCGTTCGTAAAAGAGTGACGCTTATGACGATCATCATGACGGTTCTCTTCTGGATTGCTTACTGGTTTATTGCTGATGCTATCGCCGGTGGCGAGGTGAATGTTGCGACTTCTATGAACTTATTCGAAAATTTTGCCCGCAGTGCAATGATTATGACATTAGGTTTCTTCTTTGGCGCTTTTGCCGTTGCCTTCCTTTCTATATTCAGCTCCGTTGCGGCTGTGACAGGGGAAGCAGAGCAAGGCGTTCTTCAATCCGTACTCGCAAGGCCCATTGCGCGCTGGAAGTGGTTTTTGGGCAGATGGCTCGGCTTTGTCAGTTATGTTGCGTTATATGCATTCCTGTTATTCAGCTCAATTATTCTTATCAGCTGGGCAGAAACTGGCGTCTTATTCAGCATGATGGTGTACTTCAAATCACTTTTGTTTTTTATGTCTGTTATTCCGCTATTAGTATCCTTAACGATGCTTGGCTCCTGTTATTTAAGTCCTTTAGGAAACGGCATTTGGATGACGATGCTCTTCGGTATGGGCTGGCTTGGCAGTACGATTGGCCGGTTTATGAGCACAGGTAGGATTCAAATGAAAGGGATGCAAACACTTGAGACTATAACAGGCTTAATTAAGCTGGCTATGCCGGCGGATACTTTGCAGCAGCGCATGCTAAACGAATTATTTTCAATCTCTGAGCTTAGAGGTTTATATAACATTAACGCAGAGCTAAGTATTTTCTCTATTAACGGGGCGGCATCAAATTCCTTTTTAATTTATTGCGGTATTTACACGGCTGCTCTGCTCGGCATAGGTATACTAATTATGAGGCGAAAAGATTTTTAAGCGGGGCTGCCCCTTTTTGGAGGAGGCAGTCGACTGCTTTTTTTTATGTCTTTATGGAAGATTGGATGCCRTTAAAGGGAGGAACATCAGTAAGATTAAGTGTGGAAGCCTGCATAAATAGTATGATTTTTGTTGAAAATAAAAGCTTCTCTTTCTTTGGAAAATCCAATTTTCTCGGCAACACGAATGGACGCTAAATTATTGGGGTCTATAATACTGATTAATTTTTGCAAGCCTAAGTGATGAAAACCATATTGCTTGCAAGCCATGGCTGCTTCAGAGGCGAATCCTTTGGACCAATATTTTTTATTTATATGGTAGCCGATTTCCACCTCAATTGTTCCATCGATCGTTTGTTTAACAAGGCCACAATCACCGATTAGTTCATCCGTTGCCTTTAAGCAGACTCCCCATAAACCAAATCCATCGTTTTTGTATCTAGTTATTCATAAATTCACCGATAATGCTTCTTCTTCATTAGGTATGAAAAGTGATTTCAATAAAAATGCAATAGGGTGCTTGTGGACTTTGCGAGCGTCTGCTAAACTAAAGTTGTTATTCAGTAAATTTATTAACTAAATTCGGAGTGTGGCATGGCAACGATAAAAGATATTGCGCAGGAGGCAGGCGTTTCAGCTGCTACCGTATCCAGGGTTTTGAACAATGATGTCACCTTGGCAGTAAGTGAGGAAACGCGTACACGAATATTCAGCATTGCCGAGCAGCTGCAATATAAGCCGTCCAGGCTGCGAAGAATGAAGAAGGAAGAGCAGCTCTCGCGTCAGCAAATCGGTTTGCTCATGTGGTCGACACTGGAAGATGAGCATGATGATCCTTATTTCTCCTCCATTCGCAAAGGCATTGAAACGCGCTGCGAGGAGCTTGGAATCAACATTGTGAAAGTGCTTCGCGGCAACAGTCGAGTGGAGATGCAGTCGTTCAACGAGCTGGATGGTGTGATTGTTGTAGGCTCCATTCATGATGAGGATGTTAATCAGTTGTATAGCAACGGAAATCGGCTTGTATTTGTAAACCATTCAGGCGAGCTGTATGAGTATGACACCGTAAAGCTGCATTTTGAGCAAGCAACCCGAGCAGTAATCAAACATCTTAGAGAACTAGGACACCAAAAAATAGGCTACATCGGCGGGAATGATTATATCCATCGTCTGAATCGTCAATTTGAGAGTACAGAGACGGATGAGCTTCGCCGTGTTTTTTTCGAGAAGGAGATGCGTGAGCGCGGTCTTTATGATGAAAACTTCGTCATTAAGGCATATTGGTCTTCAAACAGCGGATATGAGGCGATGAATCAGATGCTTCAGCAAAGCTCGCGGCCAACCGCTTGTTTTATTGGAAGTGATCCCATGGCTGTAGGTGCTTTGCGCGCGCTGCATGAGCATGGTCTTCGGGTTCCTGAGGATATGGCGATTGTAGGTTTTGATGACATTGAAATCTCTGCATTTTTGAATCCGCCGCTAACGACGGTTCGCGCGCATACTGAGCATATGGGCAGAACGGCGGTACAACTGCTGCTTGAGCGGATCGAAGGCCGTGAGGCAGCTGTTCATATGACCGTTAATACGACACTCATCGTGCGGGAAAGCTGCGGCAGCTCTGTGAAATCGTAAGTATTCATTTATATAAACTTTTAGGAGGTTATTATTTTGTCTATTCAATATGATCAACAGCTCTCGGTATTCCACCTGCAAGCGAAGGATACAAGCTATGTTATCCATATTACGAAATCAGGTTATCCTGCACATGTCTATTGGGGCAAAAAAATTCGCGGCGTGCAGCTGGAGCGTTTATTTGAGCTTAAGGAGCGGGCTTCATTCACGCCTAGCACAGAGCTGGACCAATTGGAACTGTCGCTGGATACGCTTCCGCATGAGTATCCTGCATACGGCAACTCTGATTTCCGCATGCCTGCATTCCAGGTCAAGCTTCCAAATGGAACAACAGTAACGGATCTGCGCTTTGATTCGCACCGCATTGTGGATGGAAAGCCGGCGCTTGCTGGATTGCCTGCAACGTATATTGAGAACGACTCCGAAGCGCAAACGCTTGAGATCACGCTGAAAGATGATCTGACAGGCTTGTCCGTCATTTTGTCTTATACCGTATTTGAAAACTACGATGCGATTGCCCGTTCAGCTAGAATCGTCAACAACGGTACTGATACTTTGGATTTACAGCGCGCGTTCAGCATGAGCTTGGACTTTGCGCATGACAACTTTGAGATGCTGCAGCTCTCTGGTGCTTGGATTCGTGAGCGCCATATTCATAAGCGCAAGCTTGAGCCAGGTTTGCAATCGATCGAGAGCCGCAGAGGTTCAAGCAGCCATATGCAAAATCCGTTTGTCGCTTTGCTCTCTGAGGGTTCTACCGAGGATCACGGTGATGTATACGGTGTAAACCTTGTGTACAGCGGTAATTTTACGGCTGGCGTCGAGGTGGATCAATTCCATGCAGCTAGGTTATTCATTGGCATTAACCCATTCGACTTTAATTGGCGATTGGAGCCGGGCGAGGAGTTCCAAACGCCAGAGGCGGTAATGGTTCACTCTGAGCATGGCCTCGGCGGCATGTCACGCAGCTTCCATGATTTGTACCGTGCTCGCTTAATTCGCGGCACGTTCCGTGATCAAACACGTCCGATACTCGTCAACAACTGGGAAGCGACGTATTTTAACTTTAATGCGGACAAAATCGAAGATATTGCGCGTGCCGGCAAGGAGCTTGGCATCGAGCTGTTCGTACTGGATGATGGTTGGTTCGGCAAACGCGACAACGACACAACTTCGCTCGGGGATTGGTTTGTTGACCCGAAAAAGCTGCCAAACGGTTTAGAGGATTTGGTTAGCCGCGTGAAGCGTCTAGATATGCAATTCGGCCTATGGTTCGAGCCGGAAATGATTTCGCCTGAGAGCGAGCTGTACAAAGCTCATCCAGATTGGTGCTTGCATATCGACGGCCGCAGACGGACACAAGCGAGAAATCAACTCATTTTAGATTTGTCACGCGCGGACGTTCAACAATATATCGTTAAGTCGATATCGGATATTCTTTCAAGTGCGCCGATTACGTACGTGAAATGGGATATGAATCGCAATATGACAGAGATCGGTTCAGCACTTCTGCCTGCCAAGCGTCAACGCGAGACTGCTCATCGCTATATGCTGGGTCTCTATTCCGTGCTTGAGCAAATCACGTCTGCTTTCCCTGATGTATTGTTCGAGAGCTGCTCTGGCGGCGGCGGCCGCTTCGATGCGGGCATGCTGTATTACATGCCGCAAACATGGACAAGCGACAATTCGGATGCGGTATCTCGCTTGAAAATTCAATACGGAACAAGCATCGTTTATCCGGTTAGCGCGATGGGTGCTCACGTATCAGCCGTGCCTAACCATCAAGTGAACCGGATAACCTCCCTAGAAACTAGAGGAAATGTTGCGCTATCTGGAAACTTTGGTTATGAGCTTGATCTGACTCAATTTACGGAGGAAGAGAAGACGACCGTTAAGGAACAGGTTGCTCTTTATAAGGATGTAAGGCATCTTGTGCAATTCGGAGATTTCTATCGTCTGCTTAGTCCGTTCGAAGGCAATGAAACGGCGTGGATGTTCGTTTCCAAGGATAAAAAGGAAGCATTTGTAGTGTTCGTTACTGTTCTGCAAGAGCCAAATTTGAAGCTTAATCGCTTCTGCCTCAAAGGCCTTGATCCGAACCGCGATTACAAGCTGCTTGGTGAAGAAACGGTATATGGCGGCGATCAGCTGCTTTATGCTGGACTTGCAACTCCGCAATTTTATGGCGATTATGCAAGCAAGGTGTACCGCTTCCTCGCCGTGGAGTAAACGATCTACAATAAAGGGGTTATCTCAAAAGTGGATTTAATTACTTTTGAGGTAACCCCTGTTTTGTTTTAGCTTAGGTGTGAATAAAAAAATAGCGATGCAGGGGTCGTCCCTGTACCGCTATTTATTCCTTTTTCAAAAACTTTCACTTCTATTATGTACTATTGTACTAGCCGCTCATAGAAGATGAAGCTGCTGCAGCAATAAAAATAACGAAAATGATGATGTAAATAACGAGAATGATTGCTGCCCAAATTAAAGATGCTTTAAAATAGTTTTTCTTCGTTGGGTTGCCTTCACCAAACGCCCATACAAACATCATAATAACATTAACGATCGGAATGATTAAAATGAGTGTAGTGAGCATCCACTCTTTAATTGTAATGACAGGCGACATTTCCTGATTTTGTTGATGCCCGTATCCTGGTACACCGGGATTTACGGGGGGCTGCTGATAGTTATCCATTCTTTCTCTCCTCTGAGTTCATAGTGCTGTAACAATTTGGTCACAAATTGATTATATATAAATTCCCATAATTTACAACCCTTGAATTGAAGAAAATTGTTTTTTATTTATAAAATTTAGGGCTTGTATTCAATTATAGCGACAAAATAATAGATTAATTGAGAGAAAATAAATGATATTATCGATTATCAATTTGTGTTTTTACGGGCGGAAAGGATAGGATAAACCCCTTTTAAGCAGACATAAAGTAGACAATATTTCCAAAAAATTATAAATTTCATCCTGTAAGCCACTTGCCCTTGACGTTACGTCAAGGGTTATACTCTGTTCAAGAGGGGGAATGAACAGATGAATAATAGTTCTTCTTATGCGATTGGAGCATTCGCGAAGCTGACAAAAGTTACTGAGCGAACGCTCCGTTATTACGATCGACAGGGACTGCTTAAGCCGTCCAGCCGAAACGCGCATGGGCATCGCTTTTATACGGATCAAGATTTAATTCAACTGCAAAAGATTTTAACGTTAAAATATTTGGATTTCTCATTAGAGGACATTTCTGCTTATTTGCAGCGTCCGGAGGAGGACTTGCAGCACTCATTAGCTTCGCAATATGAGATGCTTAAGAAAAAGCAGGCGCATTTGGAACGTGTAATAGACACCATTGGACGGATGCAGAAAATTTTGGAGGGAGCGGGCAAGGTCGACAGCAATTCATTGCTCGTGTTTATTCAACATATTCAGCATGAGCAGCAGCAGAAGGAATGGCTGTCAACGCAAATGCCGCCTTCTTTAGTAGATGCGATATTTATGGAGGGGATAGACTCGGAAATCAGATCGGCATTTGAAAGTAAAATAACGGTGTTCGCCATGGAGCTAAAGGAACTTTACAAGCAAGGAAAACAGCCTCTGGACGAAGAGGTGCTTGCTTGCGGACTGAGTCTTGTTGCGCTCTTAGAGGAGCTGCTGTCACCTGTCTTAGAGAGATTTAGTGAAGAGGAGCTTGCGCAATTAGAGGTGCTGAACGATCCAGCTCATTCCTTTGATCCTATTTTATTCCCAAATTTGTTTACGAAGGATGAAGAAGCCTTCTTAGCCGTTACTTTCGATCATCTTGAGGCATTGAAAATGTTGAAAGCAGGGATAACCGATGAAAAATAATGTTGAAGCAGATATGCCGAAGGCAACCATTGGCGTTTCACAATTTTTCAAGCTGATCGCAAAGCATAGACCCGCTAAGTTTTTAATTATCGTTGCCGTTGTACTAGGACTCGGAGAGACGCTGCTCTCGCTGCTCATTCCTTTATTGACGAAAAATTTAGTCGAGGAGTTATCGCAATCGACCATCCAAACGATGACGTTTGTTGTGCTTGGAGCAGTGTTTCTAGTCCAGACCATTATGTCAGGTTTCTCGGTCTATACGATGTCCTATGTAGGTCAGTATGTTATTGCAGGCTTGCGACGTGAAGTATGGAACCGAGTGATAAAGCTGCCAGTACCGTTTTTTGATCGCAACAATTCCGGCGAGACGATGAGCCGTGTTACGAATGATACAAATGTGATCAAAGATTTTATCATCGGCCATGTAATATCGTTTTTTGGAGGAATTGTATCTATTATAGGCGGCGTCATTCTCCTGCTGCTGATTGATTGGAAGCTCACGCTGCTTATGCTGATTGCCGTTCCGGTAGCACTTCTTGTTCTATGGCCGCTAGGCACCAAAATGTTCACAGTATCCAAATCCATGCAGGATGAAACTGCATTATTTCAAGGCGATCTTGGCCGTGTGCTCTCCGATATTCGGCTTGTGAAGGCATCGCTTGCTGAGCCGGTAGAAAATCGTCAAGGCGACAAGCGAATCTCGCATTTGTTTACATTTGGCTTGCAGGAAGCCCGAATCATGTCAATCGTAACCCCTTTAATGATGACGGTGATGCTGCTCATACTTGTTATATTAATCGGTTATGGCGGTGTAAGGGTCGCACAGGGCACTTTAACGGGCGGAGAGCTGGTTGCTGTCATTTTGTATATGTTCCAAATTGTTATGCCGTTTACGCAGATGGCTTCGTTCTTCACGCAATTCCAGAAGGCGATGGGTGCTTCAGAACGTATTTTGGAGCTGCTAAATGAGAAGGAGGAGCAGTCCAGCCATGAGATTGCGGCAGCAGTCCTTCACGAGAAAGACCATCATTCCTTTATTAAATTTGAACAGGTAAGCTTCGGATATTCGGAGGATCGGCCGCTGCTTCATTCGCTCTCGTTTCAAGTGGAGCAGGGACAAGTAACGGCGTTTGTAGGCCCGAGCGGCACAGGCAAGACAACGCTGTTCTCGCTGCTGGAACGGTTCTATAATCCAACCGAGGGCGCCATAACGTATGGCGGGGAACAGATCGCGTCCATGGCGCTGGAAGATTGGCGAAAGCGGATTGCTTATGTTTCACAAGATAGCCCGATGATGCAAGGCTCGATTCGTCACAATCTTACTTATGGGCTGGAGGATGTGAGCGAGGCGAAAATCAGGGAAGCTGTCGATCAAGCGAATTTGACAACTTTTATCGATTCGCTTCCTGAAGGTTATGACACGGAGGTTGGAGAAAGAGGCGTTAAGCTTTCGGGAGGCCAGCGTCAACGGCTGGCGATTGCCCGGGCTATTTTGCGAAATCCTGATATACTGCTGCTGGATGAAGCGACGGCTCACCTCGACAGCGATTCGGAAATGCAAGTACAAGAAGCGCTTCAGGGTCTTATGACGGCAAGAACGACATTAGTCATTGCCCATCGACTTTCAACGATTCGTGGAGCCGACCAAATCATTGTGCTTGAGAAAGGTGAAATTTCGGGTCAGGGTACCCATGCAGAGCTGCTCGAGAACCATGAATTATATGCTAAGCTCGTACAGCAGCAGTTTAGTATTGAGTAGTTAGGTAAGTCGCGACAATAAAGCATGCTGTAGCGTTAATGCAGTTCCAACGGGTATCCAAGCCATTTTTGTCCAAATAAGCTATACTCAATACAACAGGTTATTGTATACCATTCCTAGGAATTGAGGTGGCTTAAGGATGGCTAATGTAGCAGAAGTAACCAATCGACCTATTGCATTGATTACGGGAGCATCCAGTGGGTTTGGGCTTTTGACTTCGATTCGCTTAGCGCAAGAAGGCTACTTTGTAATCGCAACAATGAGGGACATCGGGAAAAAGGAAGACGTGCTTGCAAAAGCAAATGAGAACGGCGTACTAGATCATATTGCAATAATGAGGCTTGATATTACCGATTCTGGCAACATAGTGGAAGTCATCGGGCAGGTAATGGAGCGCTGGGGCAGAATCGATGTGCTCGTAAATAATGCGGGTTATGCCGTAATGGGCGTCGTTGAGGAAATACCGATGGTGGATTGGCGTGCTCAATTCGATACGAATTTCTTTGGTACCGTTGCTGTTACGAAAGCGGTTCTGCCCCATATGCGAGTCCGCAGCCAAGGCAAAATTATTAATATTAGCAGCGGAGCAGGCATTCTTGGTTTTTCCAACACGGGTGCGTATTCGGCCTCGAAATTTGCATTAGAGGGCTTTAGTGAAGCGCTGCGTCTAGAGCTGCTGCCATTTTCCATCCCGGTCGTACTCGTAGAACCCGGTACTTACGATACTGGCATTGCAGCAAAGCATGTGTTTCGTGCGGAACAAAACTCCCCTTACAGCAAAATGATTGAGCGCTTTAATCAATTCAATAAAAAGTCGGAGAAAAATGCGCCTAATCCGATTCAGGTTGCGAACACGATCGTGAAAATTTGCCAATCCCTCCGTCCGAAGCTTCGTTATGTGTGCGGAAATGATGCGAAGATGATTTTTGTTATGAAAAAGCTGTTCCCTTGGCGACTCATCGAATTTGTACTTCGCAAAGCACTGCACTAAATTCAAATAGCTGAGAGCGCTGTTTTCTGCGCTGCTCGGCTTTATTTTTATGAAGCCAAGACAGATAAGACCCTGAGACCATTGACGCATCGAAAAAGTCCATGTTACTCTAACTTCACATGGAAACTATTGGAGGGATCATCTTGATTGAAATTCGCTTATCGGTAGGTTATGACGAGTATGAAGAAGGCGTAAGGATGTCTGAACTGATTGAGAAATTGGCATCTAGCGCAGATGGCGAGAAGCTGTCTATACTAACGATTGGCGATTGGGGTCAGGCGTATGAGAATTCTCCGGACAGCTTCTTGGAATCATTGATCAGCCACAAAGATTCTTTTCCCAATTTAACGAAATTATTTATTGGAGATATGGGTTTTGAGGAATGTGAGGTTTCCTGGATTAATCAGACGAACCTTTCACCGCTGCTTGCGGCATTCCCGAATTTGCAGTCATTGTCGATCAAGGGCAGCCAAGAGTTAAGCTTGCAGCCTCTTGTACACGAGAAGCTGCAAGAGCTCGTTATTATTTGCGGAGGGCTTCCGAAGTCTGTACTAGAGGAAATAACGAGTGCAAAGCTGCCTGAGCTGAAGAAGCTTGAGCTTTATCTGGGCGTAGATGATTACGGTTTTGACGGCGGAATAGAGGATGTCATGCCGCTGTTGCAAGGTGATCTGTTTCCAAAGCTTACATACTTAGGCTTGAAGGATAGTGAAATTCAGGACGAAATCGCAATTGCGATCGCGGATGCGCCGATTTTGGACCAGTTGGAAATACTTGATCTCTCTTACGGCACGTTATCCGATGAAGGCGGCAAGGCACTGCTTGCAAGCGAGCGTGTGAAGAAGCTGAAGCATCTTAACCTGAGCTACCACTATATGTCGGATGAGCTGCTGCTTCGCTGGAAGCAAGCAGGCCTGTCAGTAGATGTGACGGACCAGCAGGAAACGGATGAAGATGATTGGCGTTATCCGTTCCTTACCGAATAATGGATCATTTTAAAAACGACGGCGCTGCCGAAGCTCCTTATTTGCTCATCGGAAATCCGTCAAACAAACGAACATTCGGCTTGCAGGCAGCAAGAAGGAAGCAGGGGCTCGCTCCTGCTGTTGTGCTCTCCTATGAGCAGCTGCTTAAGCGAACCGTGTTTATTCAAGATATTTTGCGAGAATATGCAGGAGCGGATAAGGTCATTATTCGGCTTGATGCGCCAGGTGAGGATCAAGCCGTTGAACGACAGTTGATCGCATGGGGTGCGGCTGACCGAAGTGGCGATGACTTATTCTGGTCAGCGGGCTCTCTGCCGCACAATATTTCGATATCCGCGGAGGAAGCGCAGCAGCTGCCGCTGGAGCAAGGACGAATCTATTATCCAGCACAGTGGTACCGCGGGTACTGCCGATTTCTTGCTGCTATGCATACAGAGGTTAAAGCATCAGGCGTTTCCGCAAGCTGGGTAAACTCGCCGGGAAGCGTAGCTAATATGTTCGACAAAAGAAGCTGCTGGCAGCTGCTCACACGCCATGGACTCATCATGCCGGCTCTTCCAGCTCCTACAGGAAGCATAAAAAATTACGATGAGCTGCAAGCGGCGATTGCTGTAAGCGGCATGAGGCGTCTGTTTATTAAGCTTGCTTGCGGATCGGGCGCTTCTGGTGTTATTGCCTATCAAATCAATCCTCGTACAGGCGATGAACTTGCTATCACGACCATCGGCATAGAAGAACGGGCCCGCGGCATTTGCTATTTCAACGAAGGCAAGCTGCGGCGTTACCGGGAACGCTCCGACATTCGGCGAATGGTCGATTGGGTATGCCGGGAAGGTGCACATATTGAACGATGGATTGAGAAGGAAAACTTCGAGAGCAAGTCGTTTGATGTACGGCAGCTTGTTGTGGATGGTAAGGCTTGTCATACGGTACTCCGTTTAAGCAGCACGCCAATTACGAATCTTCATCTGCGCAACGAACGGAGGATGGATGTCGATCAGCTGCTATCTGCAGAAGTAAAGGCAGCAGTGCAGAGGACAGCTGAATCCGCGCTCCGAGCTTTTCCCGGCTGTTCTGCGGCAGGCGTTGATGTGCTCGTTCAAAGAGGAAGCGGCATGACCTATCCGATAGACATCAATCCTTTTGGTGATTTGCTGTACGGCGCCGAGTATGAGGGAATGAACACCTATGAATGGCAAATGCAGCAGCTGCTTAGAGGGGAATAGATACGAATGCTAGATATGAACCAAATTGTAGGTTCTCACGATATACTCATGATTACGCTTGATACGCTGCGTTATGACGTTGCGAAGCTTGAGGAAAAGAATTGCCCGAACCTTTGCGGAAGTGGAGGCTGGGAGAAGAGGCATTCGCCGGGCAGCTTTACTTATGCTGCCCATCATGCTTTTTTTGGCGGATTTTTGCCTACTCCTGCAAATACGGACAAAGCTTCTCATATTAGATTGTTTCATACAAAAAATACGGGGCTTAAGACGCACCCTCATACATGGTTATTTGACGCTCCGGATCTTGTATCCGGCTTGCAGGAGGCGGGCTACCGAACAATCTGCATCGGAGGCGTCATTTTTTTTACGAAAAAGAATAAGCTAGCCAAGGTTCTGCCTAGTTATTTTCAAGAAAGCTATTGGCGGATGACATTCGGGGTAACGAATCCGCGTTCGACGGAGCATCAAGTGAATCACGCGCTTAAGCTGCTGGAGAAAGCGGACCCTGCTGAGAAGCTGTTTCTGTTCATGAATATATCTGCCATGCATGGACCTAATCATTATTTTGTAGATGGCGCCAAACGGGATTCCGTGGAAACACAGCGTGCCGCGCTTCGTTATGTTGATAGTCAGCTTGCCCCATTGTTTGAAGCCATGCGGCGCAGAGGAAAAACATTATGTCTCGCGTTTTCCGATCATGGGACAGCTTATGGCGAGGACGGCTATGAAGGGCATCGGCTCGCCCATGAGGTTGTCTGGAATGTGCCGTATCGCGAATTTATTTTGGAATAAGGAGGAGAAGCAGCTTGCAAAAATCATCTTCGCTACCATCTTTTCCGGAGCTTAAGGAGCAGGAGCAGCGCTGGATGGCGGCTCCTTACCGTTCCTATTTGTATTCCTATCCCCATAAGACAGCTTACCGAGATTTGCATCCCGCGCAGTCGCTGAAGGAGATGTGGGAGCGGGATCAAACCGATTATTATTTTTTGTATATGCATATACCTTTTTGTGGTGCTCGCTGCGGCTTCTGCAATTTGTTCACGTTGCCGGATCGTCGTTTAGACGTACATGAGCAGTATATTGATGCCATGCAGCGGCAGGCGGAGCAGTGGGCGCCTTGGTTTAAAGGCAAAACATTTTCGCGATTTGCGATTGGCGGAGGGACGCCAACCTTGCTTGCGGCTCCCCAGTTGAACCGTCTATTCGATATAGCAGAGAATACAATGGGCCTTGATCCGATGAAAGCATCGATATCGGTAGAGACGTCGCCGGAAACGGTAACGGCTGACCGCATGCGCGTTCTTAAAGATCGGCATGTTGATCGGATCAGCATGGGTGTTCAAAGCTTCGTTGAAGAGGAAGCAGCAGCTATCTATCGTCCGCAGAAGCCGCGGCTTGCGGAAGAGGCGCTGGAGACGTTGATGTCCTATTCGTTTCCACTCGTGAATGTCGATCTTATTTACGGATTGCCTAAGCAAACCGTTGAAACATGGATTTATTCACTGGAGAAGGCGATCAGCTATGCGCCTGGTGAAATCTTTATTTATCCGCTATATACACGTGAGAACACCATTATTAAGCCAGAACAGATGCGCAGCGCAGGAGAGGATATTCGACTGGAGCTGTACCATATTGCACGGCAGCGTCTGGAAGCGGCAGGCTATAAGCAGTTTTCGATGAGGCGTTTCGCTCGAGATACATCGTTTGATCATAAAACCGTGCTGCCCTTCAGCTGTCAGGAGGAAGGCATGGCAGGGCTTGGCTGCGGAGCACGTTCTTACACCCGCGATGTACATTATGCATCGCGTTATGGCGTGAGCGCAGCGGCAACGCGCAGCATTATTGAACAATATGTTGCTGCAGAGCGTTATGATACGGCCGATTACGGCTTTATTCTGAATGAAGCGGAGCAGAAGCGCAGGTTTATATTGAAAGCTTTACTGCACCGCGAGGGGCTAATCTTACACACGTATGAGGAGCGATTCAAGAGTAATGCGCTAGCCGATCATCCTGATTTGCAGACACTGATCCATTTGGAGCTGGCGGAGCTTCAGGAGGGTACTCTTCGCCTGACGACACAAGGCATGGCTTATTCGGATGCGATTGGCGACGAGTTTATTTCGGGCGATGTAAGAGAGCTTATGAACGGGTACGTCATCCGATGAAGGCGGTGCTCTATTACCGCGGCGCGTTGTCATCATGCAATTATGACTGTCCTTATTGCCCATTCAGCAAAACAAAGGACAGCAAAGAGACGCTTGCGAAGGATAAGCAGCAGCTTCATGCCTTTATGGACTGGGTTCGGGAGCAAGGCGGCTCTGGACATCAGCTCTCGATTTTTTTCAATCCTTATGGCGAAGCGCTCGTACATCGTTGGTATCGTGAGGCGATGATCGAGCTGTCCCATATGCCGCATATCGAGAAGGTAGCTGTCCAGACCAATTTATCCGTCAAGCTTGATTGGACGAACGACATCGACCGGAGCAAGGCAGCCTTTTGGGTTACCTATCATCCTGGACAAACGAGCCATGCTGCTTTCCTAAGCCAGTGTATGAAGCTGTATGAGCAGGGAATTCCTTTTAGTGTCGGGTCTGTTGGGATACGCTCGGCTTTCGGCGCGATTAAGCAGCTGCGGCAGCTGCTGCCAGAGGATGTGTACCTGTGGGTCAACGCCTTCAAGGATCAGAAAAATTATTATTCAGAGAATGATATTGTTTATTTAACCGAAATTGATCCGCATTTCCAGCTGAACGTTCCCGATTACGATAGTTTAGGCAAACCATGCGGCGCGGGCTCACATGTGTTTTATGTGCAGGGGGCTGGCATTGTCAAACACTGCTATAGCGATCGCAAGGTTATCGGCCATCTCTATCGTGACGGACTTGAGGGTCTAGCATCTGAGCGTCCTTGCACGATGAAGAAATGCGGGTGCTACATTGGCTATATTCATATGCCAGAACTGAAGCTTGGCGAGGTTTACGGTGATCGTCTGCTAGAACGTATTCCGTCAGGTTATACGCAGCAGCTTGCTTCAAATTCATCGAAATAGGGTAAAGTAAATCATGGCTTGAATCATGAGAGGAGTGTGYAACATATGACACCACTAAAAAAGGTAGCATTTCTGCTAGCTGACGACTTCGAAGATTCCGAAATGAAAAATCCCTATGATGAAATGGCAAAGAACGGTCACGACGCCGTTATTATTAGCTTGAAGAGCAACGACGAATTAAAAGGAAAACAGGGGACCATTGCGTATACCTCGCATTTGTCCATTGAAGAAGCTGATGCAGATGACTACGCTGCAATCATTATTCCGGGCGGAAAATCACCGTCTCATCTTATGGACAATGCAGATGTGCAGGCGTTCGTTCAAAAGGCAGATCAAGCTGGCACAACTATTGCGGCAATATGCCACGGTCCGCAAATTTTGGAGGCAGCTGGCCTGCTGAAGGGGCGCACTTTAACAGCCTATCCTGCTTTATCCGCAGAAATTGAAGCAGCCGGCGGGACTTTTGTCGATAAAGAAGTTGTCGTTGATCGCAACTTTGTTACGTCTCGAACGCCAGAGGACGAGCCTGCTTTCATTCGGGAGACACTTGTAAAGCTTGGCGTAAACGCTTGGTAGTTTGAAATGGCTTTCGCTTTTATAGCGAAAGCGCAAGCAGGCAGGACTGTCTCACTAGATCCAAGCGGATCTGGGACAGTCCTTTTTTGTATCACATTACATATTTTGCTGGAGCGAACTTGGTCATCGCAATGCAAGTAGGGTATACTTTTTAGTATATATACGTTTAGTAAGGAAGGAGAGCATGCTTGAATGCCACACATGAAGCAGGGTGAACATACAGATCAAGCAAACCGCCCCCTTATTCAACGGCCTTCCACAGTGAGCAGGACAAGCCTTATTGATAACGGCATGACCGTTTTGCAGCAATGGGGAGCTGATCATATTTGCAAGGTTTGTATAGCTAACAGCGGATCATGCTGCCGCGATTGCCGTCATTTGCTCGATGGTGTAGGCTGTCAATTGCGAAATACCAGCTGTACAGCATGGTTATGCGGTTTTCATAAATATTTATTGTTTGAGGTTGAACAGTTGGAAGAGTGGAACCTGTTTTGGGATGATGTTCCCGGTCAGGCATTTCGTGAGGACTCTACACCTGAGCAGGTCATAATTGATAAATCATTAACGATTCAACAGCAAACAATGGAGCATCTTGGCGAAGCGCTTGCTGCAGATTTACAGGAGATGGAACGCTCGCATATTGCGATCGGCATTATCCTTACGCTTCGGGAGAAGCTGGATAAAAATATTGATCAGTTTATGCTGGAAGACAAGGATCATAAGCGGAAGCTGAGGATCAAACGGAAAATAAAAGTTCTTTCAAGCGATTTCCAGCGCTTTCACCATTTATTGAATAAGTACAAGATAGAGCTAGCTGAGCTCCATAACATGTAGAAAAAGGAGCCGATTAATCCGGCTCCTTTTCTGCTTTTTATTTCAAAAATTCGAGCAGCTCCTCATTGAATCTAGTTGGTTCGTCGAACAGCATGCCATGGCCGCTTTGCTCGAACGTAACGAGCGTAGAGCCGTCAATGCCGCTAAGCAGCTGCTTGGCGAATTCTGGCGGACATATTTGATCCAGATTGCCTTGGAAAATCGTCGTCGCAGCTTTGATTTGCAGCACATCCTTCCGCAAGTCCTCATCGCGGAGCGACTCGAACGTATGGATTGACCCCCACGCGGATGCCTCTAAGCCGAGCAGCTGCAGCCAATCTTTGAATGGCTGGCTGATGGCGTTTGGCTCTTGATCGGCTAGAAATTTCTCTCCGAAATCACGGAGCAGCTGCGGACGGTCTTTTTTGATTGCAGCGATTTGATCATTCGCTTCCTCTTGTGTCATGCCATGCGGGTAATTTTCACGCTGCGTGAATGAGGGAGCTGCTGCGCCTAGAAGCGCGAGCTTGCGAATGCCGTAACCGCCATGGCGCGCCATATAGCGGACGGCAATGGCTCCTCCTACCGAGAAACCAACGAGATAGGCTTGATCCAGTTTCAAATAATCAATAACAGCCTTTACGTCATCTGCTAGCCGATCGTAGCTATAGCCAGCTGCGGGAGCACTGGATTTGCCGAAGCCGCGTTGATCGATCCCAATACAGCGATAACCTTGCTCAGATAGCAGGGTGAACTGAGCTTCAAACATTTTGTGGTTCAGCGGCCAGCCATGCAAGAAGATAACGGGGCTGCCGGAGCCTATATCCTCAACATAAAGTTTAACTTTTTTCTCAACCTCAATATAATGTCCCATCATATCTCTCCTCTCGCGTCTATACTTTTACTTACCCGTATTAGCATCTTTTGAAAAATAAATCTTTTTCATACGTAAGAAGAGTTAGAATAGCGGTATATGACTTGGAGGCTAAAGCATGTTTTCTTGGTTGCGAATGACGGCTATTATTATCGTTACTGCTTTTTTAACTAGGTTCATTCCGTTCTCGGCTTTTTTTCAAAATGTGAATACATTAGTCCACGAGCTTGCCCATGCGCTTGCAGCTTTGCTGCTTAAGGGAAGCGTCTTGCATATTTATTTGTACGCTGACCAAAGCGGAGTGACTTATACCTCGTACACGGACAGCTGGATGCTAATCCCGATTGCGCTTGCCGGCTATACGGGCTCAGCTTTGTTCTCGCTGCTGCTTTTCTTTCTATATGCAAAAGGAAAAGCTCGTTTTGGACTCGCGATCGTTGCGATAGCAGCTGGAGTGGCGCTCGCGCTTTTTGTTCGAAATGATTACGGCATGGCTTGGAGCGCGGGTTTCCTAGCATTGACGGTACTTATTTATTTTGCTGCTCCTCGCTGGCTCAGAGACTTTTATTATTTGCTGATCGCTTTTATTTGTTTAGTGGAATCCATTATTAGTCCATTTGTGTTGCTCTATCTTGCGATTACGGAGCCCGCATCAGCTGGGGATGCGGCTGGTTTAAGCGACGTAACCGGTGTATCTGCCTTTGTGTGGTCCGCTTTGTTCTGCTTCTTCTCGCTCTGGTGTGCCAAAATAGCGACCAGCTGCTTGTTTAGGAGAGGCGCTGGTGGGATACTAATAAGTAAATAAACACTGGAGAGGCTGTGAGCAAATGTCCAAAAGCTACAAACTGCCCGAGAAGAAAAAGGTGGATCTGAAGGACATCGATCCGAAGGATACGGGGCGCTTTTCGAATAAAGAAGAGGTCGTTCAGGCAGTGAAGGAGCTTGAGCTTGAGCTGCAGCAGCTGCAAGAAAAACTTGCCGCGAGCAAAGAGCATGCCGTGCTGTTTGTGTTTCAAGGCATGGATTGCAGCGGCAAGGATGGTGTAATCAAAAAAGTTTTCGCCGGACTTCATCCGCAGGGCATTTCTGCCCACAGCTTTAAGACGCCAACAGAGGAGGAAGCGCGGCATGATTTTTTATGGAGAGCACATGTTGCCGTGCCTGCCCTTGGCCAGATAGCTGTATTTAACCGTTCGTACTACGAAGAAGTTTTGATCACGAGAATCCATGGTACGGTAAAGAGCGAGGAAGCGAAGGAGCGGTTTAAGCATATCAATCATTTTGAAGCTCTTTTAGCCGACAGCAGGGTGAAAGTGGTCAAAATCTTTTTGCACATATCGAAGCAGTTCCAACTGGAGAAGCTAATAAGCCGTATTGAAGATCCGAAAAAAAATTGGAAGTTCGACCCGTCCGACTTAAAGGAGCGCAAGTCTTGGAAGCAGTACAGCGAGCTTTACGAGGAGCTGTTTGAAAAATGCAGCAAAGCGGCGCCATGGTATGTCGTCCCCTCTGATAATCGCTGGTATCGCAATTATGCGGTGCTTCGAATCGCGGTGGATGCGCTGCGAAGCCTTGATTTGAAAGATCCGGAAGCAAGGCCTGAGCTCCAGCCCTTTTTGGAGGAGCTTAAGAAAGAAGAAGCATAGCTTGCAGATGATTGATAAAGAATGGCAGTCCAACACATGGCTTCATGTGCGGGGCTGCCTTTTTTGTGTTTATAAGATGTAGGCTGCCTTTTGATCCTCAAGGAAGCTTTCCTATTTATCTTGTTATCGAGAGCGAGAAACATGTCGAAATATGTTTAGAACATGTCCAGAGCCAACTACTATAATGGTATTTATTGCTATATCAACGATGATAGAAGACTCAGGAGGGATTTTTTTATGATACATAAACCATTTGTCAGAGTAGTCAGCATGCTGCTCGCAGTGGTGCTGCTTATATCGATTTATCCTGTATATCCAAGCAGGTCGGGGCAGCAAATATTCGCTCAGGAATCAGCTGACACAGAGGTGGAAGAGCCTACAGTAACAAGCTCCTCCTACGATCTGGAGTCTTTGGCTGTTGCCGGAGCTGCTGATAAGTTCTCCGATTATGGATGGGAGAAAATAGAATCGAACATTAAGCCTAGCCCGCGTATGGGGGCTGCTATGGCATTTGATGAAAAGAACGGAAAGGTCATTATGTTCGGGGGAGAAGGCACTTCCGGGCTGCTGAAGGATAACTTCCTGTGGGACGGTGAAACCAAGCAATGGCAAAAGCTCGCTGACTCGAGTGTCCCAAGTGGCCTTGTTGCCCGCAAAGGAGCGGCAATAACCTTTGATCCTAACCTAGAGCGCATCGTGATGTTCGGAGGCGAGGGTGCTTCAGGCGTCTTGAACGATCTTTGGGTGTGGCATGGTGAGGTATTGCAGTGGAAACCATTGCTAATCCCAGCTCCATCGGCACGTGCTGGCGCTCAGTTTGCCTATGATGGACAAAACTTGGTGCTATTCGGCGGTTATACGCTGTCTGGTTCTACTAAAAATAGATTAGCGGATACTTGGATTTTTAACGGAACGAGCTGGGAACAGCGGACTCCAGCCCAAAGCCCTCCAGCCACTTATTCGGGCTCGATGGCTTATGACGGGCAGCATGCCGTGCTTTATGGCGGTAATATTGGTGATGAAATTCGCGGAACAGCCTATCAAATCAGTTCGAATACGTTATGGGCATGGGACGGAACGACATGGAATGACAGCGCTCCAAAGGTTGAAGCGCAGGACTGGGGCCGCTGGGGACAAGCGATGGCCTACGATGGACGGAGAGTCGTCTTCTATGGTGGAGAGTTCGATTGGATTAACCCGAGCAATAGTGCGGTTACGCCAAACAAAAAACGCCCTATTGCAAATTCGCAGGATGATCAAGGGAAGAAGGCTGCTTTCGGCTGGGACGGGAGCGCTTGGTCGGTATGGTCTGGCAGGAGCAAAGGACCGGGCGGCGGCATAGAAGGCGGTCCAGGCTCAGGCAGCTTTATGAGCATGGCGTATGATGGCTATAACTTTGTCGTATTCGGCGGAAACCATGAATGGGGAGGACTAACGAATGAGACGTTTACATTCGGCAATCCTTTGCCTACCTTGCCGATCGTGAGCATAACGGGTTCACCAACGATATTGATGGACAAGAACAACAAAGCGAATGATCTAGCAAGGTTCTCTGCTAATGTGAAAGGCAAGGCGCTCAGCGAAATTGGGATTGAATACCGTGAAGCGGGTCAAACCACATGGCAGAAGAAGGCGCATTTGTCGGCTGAGGCTGGTGCGGTCACCGTTGATCTTAACGGCTTGAAGTGGCAGGTCGACTACGAAGCACGCGTGTATGCGACAAATGTTGTGGGGACGGCATACAGCGCAGTTTCAACGTTCAAGTTTTTTGAGGACCCGGCTATGGTGGTTCCAGACCTGCGTTATGACCGAGCTTCACCATCGGTGCTGCATACGAAGGATAAGAAGAGGCTGGTTGTCGTCGGAGAGGGCATCACCAATTTGTGGAGAAAGCCAGCTTCTAATATTCATTATTCACTTAAAAGCCAAGGCGGACAGTTGTATCCGTTGACGCCAAACGTTCGCAATAATCAGGAGCTAGAGCTGACTTGGACGGATGAATTGCCGGATGGCAAATATGATTTGGAACTAAATCACGATTTTTACGATGATTTTGTTCTCTCAAGCGCTTTGCTTATTACTTCAACCGGCGTATATGAGCCGCGCGATTATAATGAAATTATCATTCCTAGTACAGATTCGGACAATGAAGATATTAGTCAAATGGCTATTAGAGGACCGTTCACGGAGAATCCCTCGGAGCTTGGTATATTTAAGCTAAACAACATGAATCAAGTGGTCATGCTGAATGAATATATTAAATTTAAAGGAACGAGCCTGACGATTGATAAGACGGGTGTAGATACGTATGTAACGGGTGTCGGACGGCTTTATGTTGAAAAAGCTGGCATTATGTATACGCTGTTCCTTGGCTCCTTTGAGTTTAATTCAGCCGAGTTCGTTATCGAGCTTGCTGGTGATATGCAATCTGATTATTTGAGCTTGAATTTGCCGATTACATTGAAGAAAATTACTTTTATAGCTGGCGGGGTAAGGCTCGGCGGGGATATTAAAGTAGATTTCAGTGCAGGAACGACCAAAATTAAAGGTGAATCGGAGATTGAAGCGTTAGAGTTCAAGCGCGAACGGTTCGATTTTGCTGGTAAATTCAGTATTGCAGGCGAGTTTGAGGCAGGTCCGCTCGAGGGTGCTGAGCTAAACTTCCGGCTTGATACACGCATTCCGCTCTATGGTGCGGGAGGATCCTTCGATTTGCGCAAGCAGAAGGTTGGATTTGAAGCAGATATTCAGTTCAAACGCGGGAAGCTTGATGCGCTTAGCTTTGGCGTTCGCCGTAAAATCAAGCTTGGCTCGACGGGGGCACAGCTCACTCGTCTTGGCGGCGGGTTTTCAAATCTAGCGAGCCAGAGCGAAGTACCGTTTACGTTGAAAGCGTTTGGCGGTGCATCAGATGTCATTGCGCCTGAGATCAAAGGCTACAATATGGTGAACGGCAACAATTTGAGCGTAGGATTATCGCGTTATCATTTTGAAGCATCCGGAGAGCTGGCTGTTTACTGGGTTCCGGTTGCGAATTTGGATTTTCTGACGATTTGGAATGCAGCGGGCTTTAAAGAGTACAGCAGTGCAGGCTTCCGATTGGATGCGAACTTGAATCTGGTAGACGTTGTGGTCGGTCAGCTGTTCGCGCAATATTTTGCGAAAAGCGGTTACGCAGGTTTTGTTAGTGCACGCATAAAAATACCGAACTGGGTGTCAGTTATCGGCGGCAAAAGCTTTGGCGGCATTGATGTCGGCGTAAACAATCGTGAGATCTTTGGATCGGTTGGTTCAGGCTGGTTCGGTGGTTCTGCCAAATATATGTTTGCTCCGAACAGCTTCGACTTCAGCCTTGGCGCGAGCAAGGATATGAAGAGAGAAATTGAGAGAATGAAAAGAAATATGGTTAAGCCGCCGAGCGCTCGCTCGATGCCATTGCTAAGCAGCAGTGCTTTGCTGTTCACAAGCGCATTCGCGGATACTTCTTTTACACCACTTACGAATCCTTTGCTCACAGAGGATAAAGGTTACATGCTGAAGCTTCAGAAGGATGTGCTGCAGCAGGGTGAGATAGGCGTAGATACGGCTGCAAGCGGACGTATTTTATTGGGACAGTTTACGGCTGCATTGCGTGAGAATTCACCGCAAGCCAGCTTTACGAAGCAGGATCAGATTCAATACACATTGCAGGCAGATCATAGCTTCAAAGCGCTGCTAGTGCTGGATGGCAAGCAGGAAGACCTTTCGATCATTCGTCCGGATGAAAGCGTGGCATCGCTCAAGTTCCCTGAGACGGAAAAGGCGGGTAATGGTGCTATTTCTGCCGTATATCGTGAAGAAGAGGATAAAACGTATATTCGTTTACAACTAACCGCGAATGAAGATTGGAAGCTGGTTGCATCGCACTCTTTGCAAGTGGAGTTGTACGAGCTTACATTCCTAAATGAATCGCTCAGTCTTACTGAGCTGGCAGCACGATGGGCTGCTGCACCTGAATTGAAGCTAACAGCAATAGATATGATGGAGCGCGGTTTGAAGCTGGTAGAGCTTGACCAGCCTAAAGGCGCTGTGAAATTGTACAAGCCAGATGGCCGTGAATATGGTCTGGAATCGGATTCGCTTAAATCAGGCTGGAATCATTTTGTCGATCCACTAAGCGGCAAGCTTTATCTGTTGATCGATGTAGCTCAGCCGGGCGAATGGCTGCTTGAAGCAGGACAGAAAACGCCGGCTAAGGTATTTGCTCTTGGAGAGCATACCACGATTGGGGAGCTGAAAGACTGGATAACAAGCAGTGAGCTTCGTACTGAAGTCAACCTAAAAAGCGGTCAGACTTTGCTTGAAATCGATCAGGCGGATGAGTCTGCGGTACTGTATCGCCCAGATGGCTCGCTATATCCGCTGCAAACGGATCGCAGCGAATCAAACTGGAATGCATATTATGAGGCTGATAAACAAAAATGGACGATTTTGGTGCAAGCGGAGGAAGCGGAAGCGGGTCTTTGGACCGTTCGCGGCAAACAATTCGTGACCATACGTGCCTTCCGCAGTGATGAGCAATACGACAGCTTAATTCCGTTTTTCTCAAATGGAACAGCAGAGTATACGACGAGTTTACAAATCGATAAGCCAGGCCGATATATGTTTATGTTAACGGGTGGTTCTCGCAATACCCAAATTATTGCACCGGATAACAAAGCCATTCCGGTTGTTTTTGAAGAAGAGAATGCCAAAAATTACAATGCGGTGCTGCAAGCAGCAGCTGCAGAGGAAGATGAGGAAGCCGATAAATACGGCGATATGACATTTACCTCGAATCTGCCTTTTGTTGCAGATGCGGATATGCTTTATGTCGCTGCTGATATTGAACAAACAGGAAAATGGGAAATTCGCTCCTCCCTGCCTATTCAAGCAAGCATGTATGAGCTCGATCCTGTAACTGAAATTAGCGAATTTAGTGCAGTTCCAGAGACAGAAGGCACGAATCGCTTCAAAGTAAAATGGAACGTGGACCATGCCAAGCAGGGAACCAAAGTAAGCTTAATGGTAACCGATCAGTCCAATAAGGCAATCGGACCGGTTATTTTGAAGGATCTTCCTGCATCAGGCATTCAAACGATTGACATTCCGGATGAATTTATGCCGGGTCAATACTGGTTGTCTATGGTGGCTGAAGGTGATGAAATTGCACCGCTGTTTGCGGTAACGTCTGAGCCTGTACAGCTGATTGCTGAAGTCATGCTGCCTCAGCCGAAGCAACTTGCGATTACTTCAACTGGAAACGGCGAGCTTACGCTGCGTTTTCCTTCCATTAAGGCCGAGGGACTAGAATATTACCAGTTGACGGTCAGCTATAAGGATGATGAAGGGAAAACTGTAACGGATACATTCGGAGCAGATCCTATGGCCGGAGATTGGCAGGACGTCATTATATCCGGGTACAAGCCGGAGCACAGCTACACCATCAATGCGATGGCGGTTGGCGAGCAAAATGGCAAAGTTGTTGTTAGTCCAGTGTCAGCTAATGTGGAGGCGTTTTTGCCTAATCCGAAGCGGGCAAAGCTTAATGTTGCTTTTAATACTTTTGGTGCTAAGCAGAAAACAAGCACCTACAAAAGTTATGATGAGCAAGAGGAGATTATGGTTAACACAGCTGCGGAAAAGGTTAGTGTAGAGCTGACTAGTGATCAAGCAGCAAAGGTTAATCTTTACGTAAACGGGGAATTGTTGCAATCCAAGGATACCGAAGCTAATACGGTCGCTTCGTTCAATCTGAATGAATTGCTTCTAGGCAAAGAAACGAATAAGCCACTGCCGCTTGAGCAGCTTGATTATACGATTGAAATTGAAGCGATTAACGAGCGCGGCGATTACAGCTCCGATTATAGGAAATTGTACGTAGACCGTACGGAGCCATTCTTGTATGTAGCGGGCAAGCAGAACGAGGACCTTGTTCGTGAGCCTCTCAATGGGCAGGTCGTATATGGCAGCCGTATACCTATGGTTGGTCAAACGGAAATAGGCGCTTTGCTGACCGTTGATGGACGAGCTGTTCCAGTGAACGCAGAAGGAAAATTTAATTATTTTGCTCCAATTGTGTGGGATGAAGCTGGCCTTCATACTGTAATCGTCGAAGTGGAAGATGAAGTCGGCAATCGAGTCGAATATCGATTTGATGTTGTGCAGGGAACAGAGACCGAGGAGCAGTCCAAGGTGAAGCCTTCTGATCTAGCGGCGCTAGAGCTGGACAAGGGTGTTCTATCACAGCCTTTCCATCCGGATATGACGGGCAAATATGAGACGGTAATAGAAGAAGGCAAGGTTCGATTATATGCTGTAGCTGCTGCAATAGATTCTGTTGTAACAGTGAACAATGTGCCGTTGAACGTACAGGGCTACGCAGAGCTTGATGCTCCGAATGGCAATGGCGTAACTACAGCGCAGGTGAAGGTATCGGGAGCAGATACAAGTGAAAAGACATACGTGATTGAATTGAGAAGCAAGCCGTCGGAGGTTGCTGTTCTGAAGAGCCTCACGATGCGGGCAGGCACAGAGGAACTGCTGACAGAACCAGCATTCAATGGTGCTGATACCACTTATAACGTGTATGTCGAAAATAATACGAATGCGGTAAGCGTTGCGGCTGAGGCTTATAAGCAAGAGTCTACGATTCGTGTAAATGGCGAGCAGATTGGCGAAGCTGGGATTTCTGTGCCAGTGCAGGTGGGAGAGACCCATGTGGCCATACAGGTTATCGCGCCAAATGGACAAGAGAATAAAACCTATAACGTTAAGGTTATTCGTGCGAAGGACAGCAATGCACAATTGAAAGAGCTAACGGTAAGCGGAGGAGTGCTAACGAGAGATTTTGCAGAAAATGAGATGGAATACCAGATCATAGCGCCTTCCGATTCTGCGGCTCTTAGCATCGCTGTAGAAGCAGCTAGTCCGAGTGCAGTCATTCGTATAGCAAATGGTGGAATTGAGCTCGGCAGCGGAGGAACGCATATGGTTCCTTTGCGCAGCGGAATTCAACCTGTTCAACTGGATGTAACAGCAGAGGATGGTACTGTTGCGACTTACAAGCTCGCTGTTATCAAACAGTCTGCTTCTGCAGCAACAGCGCCATCTTTAACAGAGCTATCTCTCTCTGGATTAGACTTGCTGCCGGAATTCTCTGCGAGTAGGCTCAGCTATAAGCTGAAGTCAGAGATCGAAGACGCGAATGTGACTGTGCTTGCCAACACCTCAAGTTCTGATGCTATTCTGACCATAAATGGTAGGCCGGTTGAAAAAGGCGTGCATCAGACTGTAAGTTTAAAGGTGGGTACAAATCTAATTGTGATTGGAGTCGAGTCTGCTGACCGCAGCAGCTCAAGGCAATATTCGATTGAAATCGTTCGGAAACCAACGTATGCAACGCCGGATCGATTAGCGACTGTCGCATCTGGGGATTCAAATGCTGCAATAGCAAATGTAACCATTACTAGAACGGTTGCTAGAGATGGCAGCAAAATAGATACGGTTAATATTCCGCTTGCTAAGGCGGAGGAAATTGTTGCACAGATGAAATTGCAGAAGCAGAATGCGGCTCGCATCGTTATTACGAATCTACTTAATAATCCGAGCGATGAGATTAAGCTGAATGTTCCATCAAAAGCTGTTGCCGCATTAGCCGAGAGCGGAATTAGTCTTATCATCTCAACGCCAACAGCAGAATTGACGTTATCGCCAGAGACGATTCGTCATATCAAGGAAGCGGGTATTGAGCTTTATCTCCGCTTTGTACCGATTCGCGATCAAGCGAAGCAACAGCAAATTCATGACAGGCTGCTTGGCGAAGAGAAGCTTAAGAAGCAGTTGGGCGGTAGGGATGCTGAACTGCTAGGCCAGCCTACTGCAATTGAAACGAATTATAAGGATAGTGTTACTCGCATTGTACTGCCGATAGCTGGTCTTGAGATTGCAAAGGACAGTGCAGCTGCGAAGGAGCTTGAGGCTCAATTAGCGGTTTACATTGAGCACAGCGATGGAGAAAAGGTGCTCCAGGCAGGAACACTGCAATATGATACAAAAGGAATCGTGAACGGTATGGCATTTGATGTTGCTAAATTCAGCAATTTTGCTGTCGTTCGGCTTACGAAGGACAAACTTTATGAGCCTTATGTAACGGGGTATCCGGATGGAACCTTCCGTCCAAGTAAAACGATTACTCGTGCGGAGCTTGCAGTCATACTTGCCAAAGAGCTTAAGAAAAACGCCAGCCTGCTGGAAGAAACGGTGCCTAATCCTAATGAAACAGAGCTGACAGAGTTTAGCGATGTCGTCTCCGATCACTGGGCAAAAGAAGCGATTACGCTGTTGAAAAATCATGGTATTATGAATGGAGACGAGCAAGGCAAATTTAGACCGGGCGACGGAGTCTCTCGTTCAGAGATAGCGGTTATCGCGGCTCGTTGGAACAAGCTGTCTCTAAGCGGTACTGCTAAGGCGGATTTTACAGACTTAACGGGACACTGGGCAACAAATGAAGTTGCTGCTGTTGCAGAGGCAGGGTTTATGAAGGGATATCCGGATCATACCTTCCGTCCGAATGGTTTGCTGCTTCGCGGAGAAGCGGTTCGTGTACTCAACGAAATCTTCAACCGTCCAGTGCCGCAGGAAACTGTCAGCTCTAGCTGGCCGGATGTCGCGCCAAAACACTGGGCTATGTTAGATATTGAAGCCGCTTCTAGATATGTGCAGAAGCTGCCAGATGGACAAGTTCGAGTCGTAAAAACGAAGTAAAACTAGGTCATACCGATAGCAGAAGGCTCACTGAAAAATAACAACGGAAGGAGGAGGGCATGGATCAATGCTAAAGGTAATATTAGTGGATGATGAGGAGCCGGCATTGATACATTTGGAACGATTGCTGAGGGCAGATGGCCGGGTTCAAGTTGTGGGCAAGTATACCTCTGCTATGGAGGGACTTGACCACCTTGCTCGCAGTTATGCCGATATCGCGTTTCTTGATATCGGCATGCCCGAGATGAACGGCCTTGAAGCAGCTGAACGTATACAGGAGTTGTACCCTGCAATACGAATCGTTTATGTAACCGCCTATTCAGCGTATGCTGTTGAAGCATTTGAGCTGCATGCGCTGGATTATTTATTGAAGCCGGTCGATTCTGCAAGAATTGGAAAAACGATAGATCGTATTGAGGAATATGCGAAGCTTTTGAACAATCAAGCACAAAGCTTCGAGGCTCTAGCAGAACGAAATGAGCTTTCAGTGCGATGCTTTAAACGGCTTGAGCTTGTAGGCGGGGCTGCTTTAAACGGCAAGGTGAAGTGGCGAACGAAAAAGGCGCAGGAGCTCTTTGCTTATTTCCTTCATTTGGAGGGTGCTTGGGTTACGAGAGAGCGGCTTATTGAAACGCTTTGGCGAGAGTATGAGCTGGACAAGGCGGTTACCTATCTTCATCATTCCGTTTCACGTATTAGATGGCTACTGCGTGAGTGGGGAGTTTCTTTCACAGTTGAGTATCAAGGTGAGAGCTACCGACTCCCGTATGCTGCCATTCGTACCGATGTAGCTGAGTTTGAGGAGACAGTAGCTGAGCTCCCATATCAGTTTCAGGATAATTGGAGTCGGTATGAACATGCGATTTCTCTTTATAAAGGCGATTATTTGGAGGATCATAATTATGCGTGGGCAGAGACCAAAAGAATAAATTTGCAGCATCGTTATTTTCGGCTGGTTAGCAGTATGGCAAGATATGAGCTGGAGGAAGGCCGTGCTCAGTCGGCTATCCAGAGACTGACGACTGCTCAGATCAGCTTCCCATACTCAGATGAAATTTGCAGATTGCTTCTTGCAGGTTATGCTCAGATAAGGGATACGGAATCGCTTAACCGCTGCTACGAAACCTATGCGCAATTATTATTGCAGGAGCTAGGAGTCATTCCTGAGAGGCAAACGACGGATTTATATCATCAATTATCCCAGTAAGACGTGAATTTAGGCAAGGAGGCAACGATGGGATGAGAAAGCAATGGTGGACGATAGTTGTATTTTTCCTTATCGTTGTAGCTTTTCCAGTAAACGAGTTTTTTTATAATCAATCCATTGAGAAGAGTGCACCTCATTCAAGCGCTGGCACGTTGGATTTGCGGGAATGGAATTTCGAATCAGAAGGACTTGTCGCGCTGAATGGTCAATGGGAATTTTATCGTGGACAGCTGCTGCTGCCAGAGCAATTCGCAGATCCAGCTATTTCTCCTTATAAGAGGCCTGAACTAACAGGCCTCTTTCCTGTGCCAGCGGAGTGGAACAGCTATATAGCGGAGGACGGCAACCCGCAGGGAGCGGGATTCGGTACTTATAGGCTGAGAGTGGAGTTAAACAACACAGCAGAAACGCATTACGGAATACGAACGACAAATATCCGCATGGCTAACCGGATATTTATAAATGGACAGGAAGTGGGAGCAAGCGGAGTACCGGGAGTCTCAGATAAAGAAGATATCGCATCGAATATCCCCTATGTTGGATTTGTATCCGTAGATAGATCCTATGTTGAAATTATCGTACAAGTATCCAATTTCAACTATGCTTCGGGCGGCATCATCTATCCGATTTGGTTTGGCTATGAGGCTGATATTCGCAAGAGCCGCGACATCGCGTTGTTTGGTGAATTTATGAACATCAGCGGGTTTGCATTGTTTTCTATGTTTTTCCTTCTTTTGTTCTACATGCGCAGAAAAGAGCGCTCGTTGCTTTATTTGGCTTTATTTTGCTTAGCTCTGCTGCTCTATGTATGTACTCATGGCGAGAAGCTGATTGCACTGGTCTTGCCTCAGCTTAGCTACGATTGGATCATGAAGCTGCAGAACATATCATCAGCATTCGGTTATTATTTTTTATTGCAATATGTGAACGTGTCGGTACCAAGAGCTGTTAACAAGTTTGTGTGGCGGGCAAGCAATATTGCATCGATTATAGTCATTGTTGCAGCATTCATGCTGCCGACGATGCTTTATTCACAGTGGTTTTTGAAGGGAATAGGCCTTTCAGTATTTACTTTCGGAGTTGTGCTTTACACCCTTGTCAAAGGTGTTATGCGCCGATCGCGGGACGCCTATTTTTTGCTTTTGAGTGGGATAACCATTTTGGTATTTATAATCGTCAGTGTCATGCAAGTATTTGGTCTATTGGAAAATCATTTTTTCATCTCGTTTGAGCTGCTTATCTTAGTCATTGTTCAAGTAATCATGCTTGCTCGGCGTTTCTCTCACACCTTTAATGAGGTGGAAGAACTCTCTCGCAAGCTGTTGACCTTGGATGAATTAAAGGATGAATTTATGGCGAATACGTCGCATGAGCTTCGAACGCCGCTGCATGGTATTGTAAATATCGCAGAATCCTTGCTTGAGGGTGTAGCGGGGACGCCAAACACCGATCAGGCAAGACAGCTTTCTATGATTGTATCGACAGGTAGAAGATTGAATTATCTGATTCATGATATTTTAGATTTTTCCACCTTGCGAAACGGACAGCTTACACTGAATCGGCAAGCTGTTGATTTATCAGCAGCAGCGCAATCCGTAGTCGAGGTCATTGGGCATTTAGCCGATAAAAAAGGGGTAAGCCTGACGCAGGAATGGCCGAAGCAGATGCCGCTGCTCGATACTGATGAGGAGCGTCTGCGCCAAATTTTATTTAATTTGCTTGGCAATGCGGTGAAATTTACGCATCAGGGTGAAATTCGGATCTATGCGGAAGTTGTGGATTCATGGGTGAAAATCAGCGTTACAGATACTGGAATCGGCATCGCGGCGGATCGTTTAGACGACATTTTCAAGGCGTTTAATAGCGTTTCCACTGTGGATCTACAATCGGGCTATAGTGGCACCGGTATCGGGTTGAACATTACGAAGAGACTTGTAGAACTTAATGGCGGGCATATCGAAGCAAATTCACAGCTAGGTATGGGTTCAACGTTTTCGTTTACACTTCCTTCAGCTGCGCTGTCTGCTATTTCTGAGGTTGCTGCTGGTAAAAGCGGAATAGCAACGATTCAACCAGCATTAGCGCTCAATAAAACATTTCAAGCAGCGATGAATGGGAATGAAGTGATAGAAGATACACATTCATTCACTGTGTTAGTAGTAGATGATGATCCCGTAAACCTGCAAGTATTAATAAATGTATTGTCTATGGAAAATTATACAGTCATTGCGGTTGACAGCGGCGCTGAAGCGCTGGAGGTACTGTCCAGCGAGCGGCGGATTGATCTCGTGATAACAGACTGGATGATGCCAGCGATGTCTGGACTAGAGCTTTGCCGTAGGATCAGGGAACGATACTCGTTGTCTGAACTGCCTGTACTTATGCTGACCGCAAGAAAATTGGCAGGCGATATTCAAACGGGCTTTAGTGCTGGAATCAATGATTTTTTAACAAAACCTGTTGACGGTATTGTACTGCGTGCTCGTGTACGAACTTTGCTTGAGCTTAGACAGTCTGTTCAAGCGGCTATTCGATCGGAACTGGCTTTTCTGCAGGCACAAATTAAACCTCATTTTTTGTACAACGCACTCAATACGATTATTTCGATATGTCCTGATGATCCGGATAAGGCTACGGAATTGTTATTGAATTTAAGCCGATATTTACGCAGCAGCTTCGATTTCCAGAATCGTCAGCAGATCGTCAGCTTGGAGAAGGAGCTTGAGCTTGTTCAGTCTTATGTCAAATTAGAGCAAGCTCGGTTTGGCAAACGATTGAATGTTGTATATGAGGTGGACAAACAGCTGCGAGGATTTATTCCGCCGCTCAGCATTCAGCCGATTGTAGAAAATGCAGTTAGACATGGTGTCATGCAAAAGGCTGCTGGGGGCAAGATCGTATTGCGTATTCAAGAGGCAGAGGAGAAGCTAATTATTTCAGTTTCGGATAATGGAGTTGGCATCAAGCAAAGTGATCTTAGTACGCTATTGCTTGGGCAACGGCAGTTGTCAGGCGTTGGCTTAACCAATATTCACCGCAGGCTGCTCTCTTTGTACGGAAATGGTCTTGGTATTTCAAGCGAAGCAGGAGAAGGAACGACGGTGACCTTTGAGGTTCCGCAGATACAAATAGATATGAGCAAGACTTCGTAAAGTTTGAATGAATCGATAAGAGAGAAGCGCTTAGGTGAGTTAGAGTTTGAACCTAAGTGCTTTTTTTTCTTGAAAAAAACTGCTTGGAGAAAACATCATTTTATTGATTGATTCTGTATGAAATAAAACGTCATTTTATGTCGAAAAAAAGAGGATTTTATTCTATATTGTCGAATATCAAATTAGTTATAACACTGACATTTTTTGGTGAAAGGAAGGTTGGGAGGAAATTTCAACTGGATAGCATTTCATAGAAACGAATCGGAAGTTGAGTTCATTTACTAGAAAGGAGAATGCTAGATATTTTTTAGTTGAGTAGCAGCTGTATCAAAAGACACATCTTGTAAAATTCTAATTTGGAGTTGAATTTATGTATAAGCGTATTCGTTTTTTTCGCGCTCCCTTACTTCTTAGTTTTCTCGTTGTATTTTCTCAAATCGTATGGTTCTCATCAACAACATATGGAGCCGGATCGAGCTGGGATACATTAAATAATCCTATCAACAATACGAGCAACCAGTTTTTAGGAATGGGCTATGGTAACGGCGTTTATGTTGCAGTAGGAAGTAACGGTCTGATTGCTACATCTTCGGATGCTGCAAAGTGGACAACAAGAAGTACGAATAGTACTCAAAACTTAAATGAAGTGGATTATGGAAACAACGTCTATGTTGCAGCTGGTACAGGTGGTACGATTTTGTATTCTACTGATGCTGTTACATGGAATGCAGCAACATCCAATACGTCGAACCAGTTATTTTCTGTGAAATTTTTAAATGGTTCATTTTGGGCAGTTGGAGCATCCGGCATTATTTTGAAATCAAGTGATGGAAAGTCGTGGACATCCATTGCATCTGGAATTTCCAACGATTTGTACAACATCTCCTATGGAAACAGTAAGTATGTCTTAGGCGATGCAAACGGAAAAATTTATTATTCGGCCACTGGAAATCCATCAACATGGGGCGGAGGACAGCAGCTTAACAGTACATATTATAGTTCAATAAACTTTATAGGATTTTTAAATAATCATTTTTACGCTTTTGATTCCAGTCCAATACTTGCAAGCTACAGATCTTCAGATGCCATTACCTGGACAAGTACTCCTTTAGCTTGGCAGGCTTTTGCAGGTGCATATGGCAATGGCGTGTATGTTTTGTATAGCAATGCTAATACAGCTTTCACTTCTACGGATGGGGTGAGCTGGACTGAACGAACAACAAACTATGGAAACACGATGCAGGCTATTACATTTGGCAATGGAAAATTTGTTGCTGCAGGCAATAGCGGCTCTATCATGTATTCGCTTGATGGTATCGAATGGACAACGGTAACACCTAACATCACAGATGCGGTCTATAACAATGGTCTTTATGTTGCTGTAGGCTATAACAATTCGGCTACGATTGGCGGCACCATTTTTACTTCCACTGATCGAGTGAATTGGACAAGCCGGATAACGCCAACTGCAAATGGATTTTCAAGCATTGCATACGGCAACGGCACTTATGTAGCAGTTGGTTCGGGCGGTACGATCTATGTATCAAGTAATGCAACTAATTGGAATTTGGCAGCCTCTAATACGACAAGCAACTTACAAGGCGTCCAATTTGTAAATAATCGATTTATTGCTTTAGGAAACAGCGGAACGATTTTAACATCTAGCGACGGAACGGCGTGGACACCAGCTGCAATTACTGCAGGTCCGGCCATCACGACTGTTCTTTACTCTGTTGCTTATGGGAATGGAACATATGTTGCTGTAGGTCAAGGGTCCAGAATGGCATATTCATCAGACGGATTGAATTGGACTGCTTCCTCTTTAACAGGTTCATCCTTCATTTTTAGAAACGTTGTTTATGCAAATAATCTATTTGTTGCTGTAGGAGCCAGTGGTAAAATATTCACCTCGTCAGATGGCACCAGCTCGAACTGGACTAGTCAAGATAGTACAGCTACTGGTCTCTTAACAGGAATCGCATATGGAGCGGGACAGTTTATGGTTTCAGGTATTGGAGGGAAAATTGTATCTTCTCCGGATGGAGCAAGCTGGACTTCAGAAGCAACTAATGTAGCAGCTTTTCTTACAAATGTGGTTTATGACGGCAGTCGGTTTCTTTCACTTGGATATAATTTTACGACTATAGAGGCTGCTGCCGTAGTTTCTTCACCACCTCTGATTATTGGAAATCCTAGCAATGCAACGATTAATGAAGGCGGGAACGCTAGCTTCACGGTTGCTGCGTCTAATACGAACTCTTATCAATGGCAGGTAAATACGGGTGCAGGATTTTCAAATATTGTTAATAGTTCACCGTATAGTGGAGCGACTACGTCAACGTTAACTATAACGGGTGCGACAGTGGGAATGAATGGATACCAGTATCGAGTCATCGCTACGGGCAGCACAGCGCCTTCGGCAACCTCAAATAGTGCAACGTTAACGGTAAAAGCATCATCGATTGCTTCAACGATTATGTTTAAATCAAATGATGATATTGCTGGCGACGCAACCGTTGTGTCGGATGGGCAGGGCGGATCAGATGATATACCGGGTTTTGCGCTTGATTTTTCGGCCAAGGCTGCTGTAAACCCAAATAAAGATTTAGTTCTAACTTATGAAATTCCTTATCCGGATACAATTGGTGCAAGTGGACTATCTGCCGGTTATGCAGATAATGAATCCCAAAGTATATGGACGATTAAAAGTCGCAATTCATCTCAAAACTTCTCTTTAGAATCTATTACGCTAATCGATTCGGGCACTAAAGATGTCAAGATTGGTGCTTTTAATGATGATGTTCAGGTTGGAGAATGGGTCGATCTAACAATTAGTGTTGATCCTTGGAAGTTTACGTTCGATCACTCAAATGGATTAAACTTTTCATTTGACAATATTGATGAAATTCGAATAATTCCTCAAGATTCAGAAATGTGGACTTCAATTAATGACGTTCAAATTGGTGATCCTGTGACAAGGCCAGCTCCGTCGATTACAAGCAATCCAAGCAATGCAACGATCAATGAAGGTGACAACGCTACCTTCACGGTTACTGCATCTAATGCGAGTTCGTATCAATGGCAGGTGGACACGGGTGCGGGATTTACAAATATTAGTGATAATAGCGATTACACTGGAGCAACAACAGCAACTTTAGTTATAAAAAGTGCAACAGCGGGAATGAGCGGATACCAATATCGCGTAGTCGCTTCGGGTAGTACTACGCCTRCGGCAACCTCAAATAGTGCAACGTTGAAAGTAATTCCTATGAATGTACCTTTGGCAGACTTTGCTAGTTCGAGCAAGACCGGAACATCGGCGACATTTACATGGAGCGCAGCAACGGGTGCAACCGGCTTGGAAATTGAGCAATCCCCGGCAGGTGCAAACACATGGACAACGGCGACAACTGGCGGGCTTGCGACCAATGCAACAACAGCAACGGTAACAGGTTTGTCCGCCGCAACGGGATATGATTTCCGCCTAGTTGTAACAGGCGGAGCAAATGCTGGCAACTCGAATGTGGTGAATGTGACTACTAATTCAGTTGCATTGATAGACTTTGCTAGTACGACCAAGACCGGAACATCGGCGACATTTACATGGAGCGCAGCAACGGGCGCAACAAGCATTAAAGTTGAACAATCACCAACAGGTGCAAACATATGGACAACAGCGACAACAGGTGCTCTTTCCACGAATGCAACAACAGCGACAGTAACAGGCTTGTCGGCAGCGACAGGTTATGACTTCCGTCTAGTAGTTACAGGCGGAGCAAATGCTGGCGACTCGAATGTGGTAACGGTGACGACAAACCCGATTGCACTWACARACTTCGCGAGTGCRAGCAAAACAGGAACAAGCGCAACGTTCACATGGAGCGCAGCAACGGGCGCAACAAACATTAAAGTGGAGCAATCTCCAATAGGTACAAACACATGGACAACAGCGGCAACAGGTGCGCTTGCGACCAATGAAACAACAGCGACAGTAATAGGTTTGACCGCAGCAACGGGATATGACTTCCGCCTTGTTGTAACTGGCGGAGCAAATGCTGGCAGCTCGAACGTAGTAACGGTGACGACAAACCCGATTGCACTAACAGACTTCGCGAGTGCAAGCAAAACGGGAACGAGCGCTACGTTCACATGGAGCGCAGCAACGGGCGCAACAAATATTAAAGTTGAGCAATCACCAACAGGTGCAAATACGTGGACAACAGCGACAACAGGCGCGCTTGTGACCAATGCAACAACAGCAACAGTAACAGGCTTGTCCGCCGCAACGGCATATGACTTCCGTCTAGTAGTTACAGGCGGAGCAAATGCAGGCGACTCGAATGTGGTAGCGG